>CAMAKT010000253.1 GCA_945836135.1 uncultured Clostridia bacterium
CGGATATGCTACTGCACTGTAATCTCTTATATCAAAAATCATGTTGTTAATTCCTTTCCTCTTAAATATTTATCCATTATGATAAGTGGTCCTCCCGACCATGCGTGGTTCTTAGTTCCGTCCTTGCTCCAGTACTCCCAGAGTGTTGAATAGTCCTCATCAACCATTTCTTTATATCTGCGTTTTATTCTTGCAACAGCATCATCTATATACCCCATTTCACACAGCGCATCCAGTACATATTTTTCCATATAAGGACTGGAATTTTCAGTTGTTATCAATATTTTCCTTATACCGGGATATATTGCTTTGTCTGCCAGTCCTGATAATACAGCCAATGCATTCGCACGGTCATCAGGAATATTATTATCAGTTTGATTGTAATAATAATCGTTTTTTAGAAAGCATTTATTAAAGCCCTGCTCTATCTGAGACATTCTGCTTGAAATGAATTCCATATCTATATCATAATCATCATTCCGTATAATGTCTGCCATTCTTCTGCACGCTTGAAGTGCCATATAATACCACGCATTTTCCATGACTGCTATATCAGCATGCTCACCCCAATCAGGCCAATCCCAGCTGCCTGTTCTGTGTTCCACCAGACCATTATCTCCCATATTAAATAGCCGTAAATACTCCATTGACATTTTATACGCCATCCGGGGCACCTCTATATCTCCTGTTTGGTCATAATAATATCCAAAGCCCCAGATACCCGCAAGATTCTGCATCGGCAACTCGAATTGCTCTGTTCCTGACGGAACAACCGTCATCATATGTGCTCCGTCTTCAGCCCACCCTGCAAGTGACTGAACCCCCTTCTTGTAAAGCAGAAGAGCTCTCTCATCCAGACAGCATAACGCCTCCTGCATCTCAATTGTAACATCTCCCCACCATTGAACACGCTCCCTGTCAGGGCAATCCATGAATGTATCCCTCATAGTTACATACAATGTACGAACACATTTGTCCCAAAGCTTATTAAGAAATTCATCTTTACAATGAAAAGTCTTTGTAACCTCCGTATTATATCCTGTCTCACGATACCCCAGTTCATGAATAATTACATCCTCCGGAATCTGATAGTATATCCATTCTCCATTCAGCCATCCAAATGCCTCGTATTCCTGCATTCCATCCTTTGTATAGTATACAGACATGGTAGATTTCTCGCCGTACATTCCAACATTATAATTATCAGTTGTTATTATTATCTTTCTTCCGGCAGGTGCTGTTACCTTCAAATACGGAGTAAATTGAGCATTATAGGGTAATCGCAGTTGAGGGCAGGTAGTTTTAAAAGTCTTAAGACCAAAATCCTTAAGCTGCGGCGTAATACGCTTCTCCAATCTTCCCCAAGCCAAAGCTTCTTTGTATGAAAGCACATCAGCAAACCGCCAATCTGAATCATCGTAATCCCTCATCTGCCAACCGGCAATATCCTTTGATGCATCAAAATATATATTGGCTTCTGCCAGACGAAAATTAGTAGGCGGATCTGATGGATCGGGCTTCACATAGGCAGGATGCTTTTTTACTTTCCATGTTTCATCTGACTTAAGCCCATTCATTACAAATCTTAGACCTCCATAGCCACTTGATACATGTGAAAATCCACTTTTGCCAAAAAAGCAGACAAGAATAGCTAAAGTGTTAGTTCCATCCTCCACATATTTATCCAGATTAATTTTCTCATAATATGTACCATTTCTTGATGGACCTCGTTTAAGACCACCCTCACGTATTGCATGCCTGCCATTTACATACAGCCAATATTTTGAGTCTACCGCAATTTCTGCATCAGCACTCCCATTCCTTGACTTATTCCATTCAAAATTTCTTCTGAAACACATCCATGTGTTTTCTTCATCTTCACCTAATATCCAGATCTGCTTTGCATCTTCAATCATCAAAACCTCCATATATACTGCTTTATTTGATTTTTATTTCTGATATATTATCACACTTTCAGCTATTTTATTCAATTTACTGTATTGACTATTATGCGTAAAATATTGACATTTCAGTTTCTTTAATTCATAATTAAACTGTAAAATCATACCAGAGGTGTAATTATGCCACAACTTTTTAAAAAGAATGACTTCATAGGAACAGATTCCGGCTTTTCAGCCGGTTATTATATGGAACACCGAACAAATACAATGCACTCCCATGAATTTTGGGAATTATCCTATGTATATGAGGGAAGTGGAATCCACAAAACAGGAAACGGAATCTCCACTGAAATCACAAAAGGAAATTTTTTAATTATTAGTCCCGGTCCTGCCCATTGCATAATCTCTCCCCCACCGGAAAAGGGGAATTTGGTCAAAACCTGTAATATACTTCTTACACCCAAATTAATCAATCACCTTTCAACAAAGTTAAAAGAAATCTCTTCACTAACGGAATATGAATTCCTTCAAATTCTGCTTAATCAATCTGATATTTTGGAAATGCTGAATGATTCCACCGGATGCATCTTGAGATTTATGATCAATATTACTCATGAATATAGTCATCCGACTTTATGCAGCCAGGACATTATTGAAAATGAACTTATAAATCTCCTAATCTCCATCTGCCGTATTTATGAGGATAAAAAAAATGGAGTCCATCCGGCAGGCTCCGATACGGATCTCATAAATGAATTAACACATTTTATAGATACAAATTATGGAACGGAATTATCATTAACATTTTTGGCAAAGCATGTTCATCTTTCCAGAGAACATCTATCCCGTCTATTTAAGAAAAGAACAGGTGAAAACCTGTCAACTTATATAAGCAATACCCGCATAGAAAAAGCAAAATACCTGCTGCGTTACAGCAATATGCCCATTGGTGAAGTAGCTCTCTCTTGCGGATTTTCAGGAAACAACAATTTTGAAAAAGCATTTAAAAAGAAAACCGGCATGACAGCCGGAGAATATAGAAGAAAAGTATGGTATGAGTCCCCTTTCCTTAGTTGTAAATCGTAAAAATATTTTAATTTAGCGAAAATATACAATAAATGATAAGAACAGCGCAAAATTTAGGTAGATTTTACAAATATTTTATGTTTATACTGACTTAATATCAGTAAAAACGTGAAATGTTATATGGAGGGTCACTATGAGTAAAAGCAAGTTATCACGTATTGTGCTTGTTGGCGCAGTCGTTACAGCAAGCGCAATCCTTACAGCAGCCTGTGGAAAAAAGCCAAACGCCGCTATTGTTGATTCACAGACAACTGAAGAAATAACCGAAACCAAGATTGATGAAACTACTGAAAATAAGACTGACGGTACTGCAGAGGCCAAGGCAGATGATACCACAGTGCCCGTAGTTGAGGAAACTACAGAAAGCATGATTGAGGAATCCACCGAAGAGCCTGTGGAAGAGACCGAGCCTATTGTGTATTTCAGCTCCAAGAGCGGCTTTTATGACTTAGGCTTTACCCTTGAGCTCAGATGTCCTGTTGAAGGTGCAGAAATCTATTACACCACTGACGGAACCATCCCGGATAGAAACAGCATCAGATATGAAGGTGCCATTACTTTAAAAGA
>CAMAKT010000254.1 GCA_945836135.1 uncultured Clostridia bacterium
GTGCCGGTGTGCTTCAGTATGCACAGACATGTTTTGAGGGACTTAAGGCATATACCACAGAGCAGGGTAAGATTGTTACATTCCGTCCTGACCTTAACGGTGAGAGAATGGAGAACTCTTGCGAGAGACTTATGATGCCTGTATTCCCTAAGGAGAAGTTTGTTGAGGCAGTTCTTGAGACTGTCAAGGCTAATGCAGCTTTCGTTCCGCCATACGGAAGCGGTGCTACATTATACATCCGTCCGTATATGTTCGGAAGCAATCCTGTTATCGGTGTTAAGCCGGCTACAGAGTATCAGTTCAGAATTTTCACCACACCTGTAGGTCCTTACTTTAAGGGCGGTGTTAAGCCTCTTACAATTCGTGTATCGGATGTGGACAGAGCGGCTCCTCACGGAACAGGACATATCAAGGCAGGTCTTAACTATGCCATGAGCCTGTACAATATTGTTGATGCACATGAGAAGGGCTTTGACGAGAATATGTATCTTGACCCGGCTACCAGAACATATGTTGAAGAGACCGGCGGAGCTAACTTTATATTCGTAACCAAGGACGGCAAGGTTGTTACTCCTAAGTCATCCAGCATCCTGCCTTCTATCACCAGACGTTCACTCCTTACCGTTGCCAAGGATTACCTTGGACTTGAGGTTGAGGAAAGACCTATTGCCAAGGCAGAGCTTAAGGATATGGCCGAGTGTGGTCTGTGCGGAACAGCAGCAGTTATTTCTCCGGTTGGCAAGATTGTTGACCATGATACAGAAATCTGTCTGCCAAGCGGTATGACTGAGATGGGACCGGTGACAAAGAAGCTGTATGATACACTTACCGGAATTCAGATGGGCCGTATTGAGGCACCTAAGGGCTGGATTTACGAGATTATGTAGTCACAGAAAATATATTATGTGGATACGAGGAGTTCCGCGGGCTTGCGGAACTCCTCTTTTGTCCGAGTATATTGCTAGGTGTTTGCGAAACTCCTCTTTTTCACTGAACAGTTGTGAGATTTTACTATATTACGAGTCGGACTCTTTTTCGCTCGCAATAGTTCGGCTATGCCGAACTAATGTGTTTAGCGGCTGTCGTTTAGCCGCTTATGCACCGCTACGTAGCAAAACGAAGCGAGAGCGTGTCCGGCGACAATATAGTAAAATCTCATAACGACCGGTGCCAATTCCCTGAGTTTCGCAATTACATGTGATATATTTCAAATGAAAGGAGATATATGCAGGAATTTAAATTTTTATGGAAGTATATATGCCGGCATAAATGGCAGTACATAGGCGGAATTATTACACTGTTTGCCGTGGATTTTCTTAACCTGTATGTTCCGAGACTTACAGGAGACATTACGGATGGACTGACGGCCAGGGTGCTGGATTTAGGCGGTGTACTGCGCATAGTGGGGCTGATTCTGGCGGTGGGAGCACTGATTGCAATAGGACGTTTCCTATGGAGACTGTTTATATTCGGTGCAGCAAGGAAGATACAGTATGAGCTGCGCAATGAGATGTTCGGGCATTTGGAGAAGATGTCCGTTGAGTACTATAATGAACACAAGACCGGAGATTTGATGTCTAGGTTCATTAATGATCTGAATGCAATCCGCTCTGCTATAGGAATGTCAGTTATCTCGGCATTTGACGCTTCGGTAATGGCGGTAATGGTTATCTGCCAGATGATTTTTTATGTTAATCTTAAGCTTACCTTGCTTGCGATTATTCCGATGTTCTTTATTTGCGCAGGTGAGTTCTATTATGGAAGCATAATGAGGAAAAGATTCAAGGAGAAGCAGGAGGCTTTGTCTGATTTGACAGACATGGTACAGGAGAGCTTTTCCGGGGTACGTGTGATTAAGGCCTTTGTTCAGGAGCGTGCGGAGCGCAAGGCATTTCTTAGATACAATGACAAGGCTATGGACAAGAACATGAGTGTTGTCAAACTGATGGCAGTTGTGATGCCTCTGTTGGATGTTATAATAGGTGTCAGTGGTCTTATTACACTTCTGTATGGCGGCTATCTTGCACTGATTGGAGAGATAACCTTGGGACGTTTTGTGGCGTTTAACCAGTATATCAATATGCTGGTGTGGCCGATGCTGGCAGCCGGGGAGAGTATCACCACAATATCCCAGGGGCTTGCCTCTGCAAAGCGTGTTAAGGAAGTGCTTGATGAAAAGCCTGAGATTTTTGACAGCGAGGACACGGAAGAAGTGGGGAAAATCGAAGGACATATAGAGTTTAACCATCTTACCTTCATACATAACGGGCATATTGAACCGACCCTTAAGGATATCTGTCTTGATGTTCCGGCGGGAACCACTCTTGCGGTTATAGGACGTACCGGTAACGGAAAATCCACCCTTGTGAACCTGTTGTTACATCTGTACAATACCAAGCCGGGAATGATATTAATTGACGGAAGGGATATCAATAAGATACCGCTTAACACACTGAGAGCCGGAATTGCCTATGTTCCACAGGATAATTTCCTGTTTTCGGACAGCTTAAGGCATAATATTTCCTTCGGTGCAGATGATGATAATATGGATGAGGTGATAAAGGCAACCAAGGCAGCGTGCATACATGACAATATTGTGGCATTCCCTGATGGCTATGAGACGATTGTGGGAGAAAGAGGTGTCACCCTGTCCGGCGGTCAGAAGCAGAGAAGCTCCATTGCCAGGGCACTTATGAAGGATGCCCCTATCCTTATACTGGATGATGCGCTTTCGGCGGTTGACACCGATACGGAGGAGCATATTCTTTCCAACCTTAAGAGGAACAGGGAAGGCAAGACCACAATTCTTATTGCTCACAGAATATCCACGATACAGAATGCGGATATCATAATGGTACTGGATGAGGGAGAAGCTGTCGAAATCGGAAACCACAATGAGCTTATGGCTAAGAACGGTATATACAGAAGTATGTTCGAGAAGCAGCAGTTAGAGGCTGCCAAGGGACAGACCGCCAATGAGGAGGTGACGGAATAATGAAAAGATTGTTAAAATATCTTAAACCTCATATTCTGACCATGTGCATTGTTTCCGTCATGGTTCTGTTGATTACTGCGGTGGAGCTGTACAAGCCTATTATTATTGGAAATGCTATCGACTATTATATTAACGGTTATTACAATCCTTATGCTGTTGTGGATAAGAACGACGACGGAGCAGTGGCCTATAAGGACATATATATCAGCAAGAGCTATGACAAGGCTTCCTATGACGGCGTATATTACCAGATGTTTTTGTACAATGACAACTATTATATGGCGGAGGCTATAGATGCAAATGAGTGTGAGCGCCTTGAGGAAGCAGGTCCTGACCTTCTATCAGAGTATGCTGCCATGTCACATATGCTTTCCAAGTCTGAGTTAAAGGTCTTAAGACATTTTGATTTTACCGGAATATGTCGTGCAGCGTTGATGTATCTGGCAGCTCTGCTTATCGGCTTCGGACTGAATGCAGTCCAGACATACATGCTGCAGAAGCTGGGTCAGAGCATC
>CAMAKT010000255.1 GCA_945836135.1 uncultured Clostridia bacterium
ACAATAAGATTTCCGTGGATATCCGCGCTGTAAAAGATAAAATCCTTCGCCGGATAATACACCACATCCTTATCGAAAAAGCGGTATTCCTCATACAACTGCCTTGCCCGTATCTCATTATGGGTAATAATAAGCCTTACAGGACTGTCGCACACACCAAAAACAAGGTGTGCTTTCTGCTGCTCCACACACCCTGTCACAAGTACCGGCTTCCCCGGTTTACTCAAATCCTTTTTCATATCCTCGAACACTGCAAGGTTCTTAAGCGGATATACAAAACTATTCATACCAATCCTCGTTTCTAAAAAGCAGCACCATCAAAATGCAGCATGAATTTCCTGCATTTTCGCCTGTTTATCCGTTAAAACGGTTCATCGCCGCTTCACAGCCCTCCTCCATAACAGCTACAATTGCATCGCAGGCGGTCTTGAACTTGCCTGCTGCCAGTTCTTCATCCTCCTTGGAGAAACGCCCAAGCACATGCTCTACAAGGTCAGTTCCCTTCGGCTTGTCTCCCACTCCGAACCTCACCCTGGCGAACTCCTCCGTTCCAAGCTGGGCAATAATATTCTTGATTCCGTTGTGTCCACCGGCACTGCCCTTCGGACGCACTCTCAGCTTCCCCACATCAAGGCTGATATCATCATATACTACAATAAAATGCTCCGGCGTCTCCTTGTAATAATTAAGCACCTCACGAATGCACTCGCCGCTTAAGTTCATAAAGGTCTGGGGCTTCACAAGCACAACCTTCTGACCGTTAATTATGCCCTTTCCGATTAAGCCCTTGTGCTTATCATCCATTATGCTGATATTATATTCCTCCGCCAGCCTGTCAATAACACGAAAACCTATATTGTGCCTTGTAAATTCATACTCTCTGCCCGGATTGCCCAGACCTGCAATGATGTACATATATTCTCCTTCCTATCCAAACAGTTTCTACGCCCAGCCAATAAAATGTATCGCAATCGGCGTAACCACCAGTCCTATTATGGTTCCCGAAATTATCCCGAACAGCACATCCGAAGGAAAATGCACATACAGATATATTCTGGAAAATGCAATCAGTGACGCCCATACAAGTGCCGCCACTCCCCACCATGGATTAATGCAGAAAATAACCACCACTGACGCGAAGGAGCTGGCTGAATGTCCCGACGGCAATGACGAACCCAACGGCCTTCTGATTAACAAATCCACCGTCTCATCAAGGTCGCAGGGCCTGTCCTTGGTAAATATACCCTTGATAATAAAATTGGCAATAAATGCGCATGTTGCAATAACACACAGCAGAACAATAGCCTGGGAATGCATCTTCATAAAAATATATAAATACAGCGACACAAATATCCATATAAGACCGCCGTTCCCCGACTTGGTAATGACTATCATAAGCTTATCAAGCCTGTCCGTGCGCATCTGCTGTATACGATCTATCATCTTATCGTCTATTCCACGTCTTAATTCCTTCTGTTTCTTAAGTTCTTCCTCCCAGTTAAGCCCCTTATAATGTTCACGGGTCTTTCTAAGTACCGACATGCTGACACTCCTTCCCATCTTATCAGACAACGAAAAGCATTCACCCATCGGTCAATGCTACATATAGTGTACCACAAAAGAGCCCTGCAGACAAGCCGAACAACACTGATAATACGGTGACTTCCACATTTTTCTTGCAGTATTTACCATCTTCATGTATAATGTGCTACATCTGAACCTGTTGTAAGGCAGGCAGAGAATAAAACAAACCAAAAGGAGTGATTTTTTTAATGGCCCCCGGGGACATAGTACAAGTTTTAATTATTATCATTTTATTATTGCTCTCTGCATTTTTCTCATCCGCAGAGACAGCGCTCACAACGGTGAGCCGAGTCAGAATTCTGACCCTTGCCGATGACGGCAACAAGCGGGCGAAGAAGGTTCTCGCTATTACAGACAACAAGGCAAAGATGCTGTCGGCAATTCTAATCGGCAACAACATAGTGAACCTCTACGCTTCATCTCTGGTAACTACATTTGCCGGACGCATTTTCGGCTCCCAGTGGATTGCCGTTACCACCGGTGTTCTCACGCTGATTATCCTGATTTTCGGCGAGATATCGCCAAAGACAATCTCAACCCTTAAGGCTGAGAAGATTTCTCTGGCATACAGCGGAATTATCGGAGCGCTGATGTGGATTCTTACACCTGTCATATGGGTTGTAAACAAGATATCCATGGCTTTTCTTTTCATGCTGGGTGTGGACGCAAGGCAGAAGGAACAGTCCTTTACTGAGGATGAGCTGCGCACAATCGTGGATGTAAGCCATGAAGAGGGTGTGTTAGAGCATGAAGAGCATGAAATGATTAACAATGTATTTGATTTTGGCAATTCTCGTGCAAGGGATGTTATGATTCAGCGAATTGATATGACCTGTGCTTCCATCGACAGCACATACGACGAGATTATCGACATATTCCGAGCTGAAAAGTACACACGTCTGCCGATTTACAAGGACTCCATTGACAATGTAGTAGGTATCATCAATGTCAAAGACCTCCTTTTATATTCGCCGGGCGATGATTTCCATGTATCCGAGATTTTGCGGGAACCGTACTATACTTATGAGTTCAAGAAGACTTCTGAACTCATGGAGGAATTAAAAAAGACCTCTACCAATATAACCATCGTTCTGGACGAATACGGCTCCACCGTCGGTATGATTACTCTTGAGGATTTACTTGAAGAGATTGTGGGTGAAATCCGAGATGAATACGACTACGATGAAGAGGACTGCATAACCAAGATAAGTGATACTGAGTACCTCTTAAACGGAATGACCAAGCTTGATGATTTAAATGAGCTTCTTGGAACCGATTACGATTCCGAAGACTATGATTCCGTCAGCGGTCTTGTGATTGACAAGCTGGAGCGCCTGCCACATGACGGTGACGAAGTTACCCTCGACACTGCACGAATAGTTGTGGAACATACCCAGAAGAACCGTATCGACAAGATGCACCTGTACATTACTCCTCCTGAAGAAAGTAATGAGGATAAGGAAGAGAACTAAAACAACATTTTAAAAATTCATCGCACAAACAAATAAGTGACCGCTTCACAATAAAGTGGTCACTTATTTTTGTTTAAATACTATTTAGTTTTTTTACTTTTCCTACTATAAACAACCATACCTGTAATACCTGTTAAGACTATGATTGCAGCGAAGATAGTAAATATCCACCAAACAGGATTGATACCCTTTTCAACGCCTGCTGCAAGAGGTGTGGCTTCATCATCAATATTCTCTGTCGCCGCCTCTGTATCATCTACTACTCCAAGAGGAACATCTTCATCAACAATTTCCGAAGTGCTTTCCTCTGTAACAGCTTCTGATGTCTCCTCATCTGGAACGTTCTGGCTTGTTTCTTCGGTTGTTGCCTCAGTCGTTGCCTCGCTTGTTCCTTCGGTTGTTCCCTCAGTTGCTG
>CAMAKT010000256.1 GCA_945836135.1 uncultured Clostridia bacterium
GAAAGGCGTAATCCGCGGACTTCATTTTCAGAAGCAGTTTCCGCAGGATAAGCTTGTAAGGGCAGCCAGAGGAACCGTATTCGATGTTGCGGTGGACTTAAGAGAAGGCTCTAAGACCTTCGGTAAGTGGTACGGTGTGGAGCTTTCCGAGGAGAATAAGAAGCAGTTCTTCATTCCGAAGAATTTTGCCCACGGCTTTGTAGTGCTGTCCGATACGGCGGAGTTCGCATACAAGTGTACGGATTTCTATCATCCGAATGACGAGGGCGGAATTATCTGGAATGACCCGGAGGTAGGCGTTAAGTGGCCAATCCCTGAAGGTATGCAGCTTATTTTTTCCGACAAGGATACCAAGTGGGGAACCCTCGCGGAGTATATTCAGGAGAAAAACAAATAAGACAGATTAAGATTAGGAAGGGTTTTGTAATGTTTCAGTCAACCATAGCGAACTTCAGGAAATTTAAGCCGCTTTTATATGAGCTGGTTTCCCGTGACATAAAAAATAAATACCGTCGTTCTGTACTTGGTGTGCTGTGGACAATACTTAACCCTCTTCTGATGATGACAATATTATCCATAGTATTTTCAAATATATTCAGATTCGAAGTGCAGTATTATCCGGTATATATTCTGTGCGGGCAGGTGTTGTATAACTTTTTTTCGGATTCAACACAGGCGGCTATGAATTCCATTATCTACAGCGCACCGTTGCTTAAGAAGGTATATGTGCCGAAGTATATGTTTACCCTGTCGAGAATCATGTCATGCTCCATCAATATATTTGCGGCCTTTGCGGCATTGCTGATTGTAATGGTGGTCATGAGAGTGCCGTTGCATTTTACCATGTTTCTATCAATAATTCCTATATTGATCATGATTGTGTTTGCTCTCGGAACAGGGTTTATACTTGCAGCAGTATCGGTTAAGTACAGGGATATCGTTCACCTGTATTCTGTGTTCCTGACAGGCTTTATCTATCTGGCACCGGTAATATATCCTCTCAGTATTATCAGCAATCCGACGCTACAGTTTATTATTAAGCTTAATCCTGTAACCAACATGCTTGCAATGTTCCGGGGGTTTGTAATATATAATACTATGCCGGATTTGTTTACGGTACTGATGGCAGTTATTCCAAGTATAGTGATTCTTGCACTGGGCTTGTGGGTGTTCTACAGGAAACAGGATGAGTTTATTTTATTTTTGTAAGGAGTATCAGCGTAGGAAGATATGGAAAATATCATGGATAACAGCACGAATAAGAAGGATATAATCATAGAAGTTAATAATGTGTCCCGTTGCTTTAACCTTGCCAGGGAACGGGTGGACAGCCTGAAGGAGTACTTTGTCCGCAAGGTCAAGGGTAACCTTCACTTTGAAGAGTTCTGGGCACTTAAAGATGTTTCCTTTACGGTGGAACGTGGAGACGCAGTAGGTCTTATCGGACTTAACGGAAGCGGCAAGAGTACCATGCTTAAGGTAATTGCCGGAGTGCTCAAGCCAACGGAGGGCAGTGCCAGGGTGTCAGGTGATGTGGCTCCGCTTATTGAGCTTGGGGCAGGGTTTGATCCGGACCTCACTGCGAGGGAGAATATTTTCCTCAATGGTGCCCTGCTGGGGCATCCGCGTTCCGTAATGCAGGAGGCCTATGACAGTATTGTGGAGTTTGCGGAGCTGAGAGAATTTATGGATGTTCCGGTGAAGAATTTTTCCTCGGGAATGAATTCCAGACTGGCGTTTTCCATCGCAACCATTGGGAAACCGGACATTCTCATTGTGGATGAGGTATTGGCGGTGGGGGATTCCAAGTTCCAGGAAAAGTGTATCAACCGAATTGAAGAGATGATGGCCAAAGGCACAACGGTTCTTTTTGTGTCCCACAGCATCAGGCAGGTTGAGATGGTGTGCAATAAGGTCGTATGGTTAGAGCACGGTCATCTTAAGAAATACGGAGAAACGAAAGAAATCTGTGAGGAATATAAGAGCCTCTATAAAGGAATGGATATTCGATAAAGGGCATGGATGAAAATGAAGAAGATTAAGAGAGTATTGTTAATAATTTTATATGCCGTGTTTTCGTTTTTTTATGCACGGAACCCTCAGTTTGGCTTCAAAGGAGGGGTTTCGGTGACGTGGAATAATTTCAATGCGGAAACTTTTGTCATGATGCTTTTTATCGGAGCATATCTTACTGCCTTTTGGATTATGATTAATCGGTTATTCCGCAGTTAGGAGGCATGGGTTGGACAATTTTATTTATATTTACAAAAAGAGAATTGATTTAAAGAATAATAACAGGCTTATCATCCAGACAGGTTCATGTGCAGAGTACATGAAGGATGTTAAGGCTGTTTCCTACGTTAATGGAGTAAAAACAGAGGTGGTGATTAAGGAAAACCCACATACACCTCTTTTATTTGTGTATAAGAATGCCGAACCGGAATTTGACAGTGAATATAATTTGTGTATTGAACTGCCAAATCAGGTGGACGATATAAGGATTGTCCTGACTAAGGACACCTACCCATCAGGCAGGGTGGAGCTGACGCTTTCAAAGGGACAGATAGAGTTCCTCCGAAAGCATATGGAGCTTAATCTAATCGGAGCCGGAGTTGACCCTGCAACAGGGGAAATTAAGGTAACCGGCTGGGTTGAAGCACCGGAAAAGCCGGAATTATGTGCGTATTCAGGAAAGCATGGACTCAAGTCAGGGGTTAATTTCTTCTGCCGCAGGGATATGGTGACAAGATATCTCGATGGTGAGATTTATAACCGGTGTGGCTTTGAAATGACCATTGAGAATACCGGGGCTAAGAAAATCAGGCTTACTGCTGTTTGTGGCGGACGTTATGGTGAGATCAAAATCGGAATTAACCAGGCAGGCGCTGATGAGAGGAAAAAGCAGGAGAAGCTGGCTATAGATAACCGGACTGATTATATTACAAGGGCAAAGAATTATATTACAGTATATGGCATGAAACGCTTTTTGTCCAAGGTGTATGGAAAACTCACAAAACAGGCGGAGAAGGGCAGTCACAATTATTTTATGAAAGTTAATCCTACGCAGGAGCGACTTAATGAGCAGAGGGGATATCAGTTTGAAAACAGACCGATGTTCTCTGTTATTATCCCTGTGTACCATCCGCAGGAGAGATTCTTTACGGCGATGCTGGACTCCGTGGCAAAGCAGACCTACGACAACTGGCAGGTATGCATTGCAGACGGCAGCGGTGAAGGATATACCATGGAAAAGGCTGTGCAGCCATTTCTTGACAGGTATGGTAC
The DNA here is from genome assembly GCA_945836135.1 of uncultured Clostridia bacterium. GTDB lineage: Bacteria > Bacillota > Clostridia > Lachnospirales > Lachnospiraceae > CAG-882. Next base: position 3,286 of record CAMAKT010000256.1, read on the forward strand.
GGGCAAGGTGAAATATATTAAGCTTGACAACAATTTGGGAATAGCGGATAACACCAATGCCGCTATGGAACTTGCCGATGGGGATTATATTGTCTTTGGGGATCACGATGATGAGCTTCATCCTACAGCACTCTTTGAATGTATGCGTGTTATAGAAAAGAATCCGGAGACAGACTTTATATATT
>CAMAKT010000257.1 GCA_945836135.1 uncultured Clostridia bacterium
ACCTCAATTTCCCCAAACAAACGTGTATTTACCTTCATGTATGGATTCTCCTTTTTATAATTTTTCAATTTTAGACATTTGCGAAACTCCCATTTATCACTGAACAGTTGTGTAATTTTACTATATTGCAAGCTGGGTGCTTTGCTGCCGCCGGTGCTTAGCGGCTGTATTTTAGCCGCTTATGCACCGCTGTGTTGCAGCAAGCAGCGAGCAATGGTTCGCTTGCGAACCTATGTGCCCGACGGTAATAATTGATTGTACCAATCAATAGTAAAATTCCACAACGTCCGGTGTCAATTAACAGAGTTTCGCAAATAACTATTATAGGTAATCAAGCAGTGACTGCCTCACCGTCTTTGCTGCTGTCGCAATTGCTGCATCATAGACGGTCTCTGCAGCTGCAAATTCAACCGTGATATCCTCAAGCTCAACATCCTCATTCTTAGACTTAAGGTCTTTGAAGGTTGTCTGCTGCTGTGTCAGTCTGCTCTTAGCCAGTGACAGTCTCACCTCACGACTTCCCACATCGGAAATCTCAGTATTAAGAGTTGACTGGTAAGCCTTCATCTGCGTCATGCCCTTGGCGAACAATGCCTCCATATTGGACTTGGCATAGTCAAGCTCCTTATTGGCTGCAGTAATCATTGACTCTAATTCATCCTGCTGTCCTGCGTATAGTGAAGACGCCTTCATCTCCTTAAGCTTGGCTATATTGCTCTCGATATTAGCCACCTCTGTAAGGCTGTTCATAAGGTCGTCAAGGTCTCTGCCTATATTGTAGCTCAATACATCCGTTGCACGACTGTTGACCTTCAGGGTCTGGCTGAAATTAATGGTATATTCAATGTTCTGATTGTCTCCCATGGTATAGGTTACGCCATTTGTCAGGTCTTCGCAGTCGAAATAGTGTTCCGGACGTAATTCATCTTTTTCAAAGCCGTCCCTCTGATATGATATCTCAATGCTGTCAGAATCTTTAAGATTGCTGTAGGTTGTTTTTGAAAATACAACCTCACCCTTGTCATATACATAATACGCCGTATCGTCAGCCATTGTTCCTACTGAGAGTATTCCCTCAAGTTCCTCCGCGGTGACAGCCGTCAAAGTACCCCCATAGGCTGCACCATCAACCGTAATCTGCGGAAGTGTTGTGTTGTCTGCAGCGTCATAAGCACAGTTGTCATAAGCAAGGCGAAGCCTGAATACCTCCTCCGTCTCAGGAGTATCCGATGCCGCGATGCTTGCAATATTGTTGACATCGACGCTGTTCTTCATATATTTGGCAGTGGTAAAGTCATCTCCCGAAAAGCTCTGTTTAATTCGGTAGGACAAATCAGCTTCTGTATCATTCTGGAAAGTAAGCGAACGGTCGGTACGATATCCTGTGAAGATATATCTTCCGGAGCAGTCCGCATTGCCCTCCGCATACAGAGCGTTCTTAAGCTGGTCAATACACTCAATAATTGCCTTTCTGTTGTCAACCGTAAAGGAATCCGTTGAGCCCTGATTGCAGTACCCGTATATATCGTTAAAAATTCCGTCCATGTTGTCAAGGGACGTCTCCGTAAGTCCAATCCAGGCCTCTGCATCCGGAACATTCTTCTTAAGGTATTGCTCGACCTCTGTAAGGCTTGTTCTGAGCGAAAGTGCACGAATGGCTATAATCGGGTCATCCGATGGCTTGGAAATTTTCTTCTGTGACGCCATCTGCTGTTCCGTAGTATACAGATTGGTCTTGGATTTGTTCACATTACGCATGGTTGTGTTAGTCATCATTGTGTTGGTTATACGCATAATAATCTCCATTCTGAGTCAAAAATCAACTCTTGTTCTCAAATCCTGTTCGTCCTATTATAATCCCGTCTCTTCAATCAACTTGCTGTATATCTGATTCATTACCGAGATTACCTTAGAAGACAGGTCGTAGGCATGCTGGAACTTAACCAAATCAATACCTTCCTCGTCCTCGTCAACGCCTGATACCGAAGTTCTCTGAGTCTCCACAGCACCCTTAATGTTGTTGTAATTGCTGTTAAATGACTCCGCTCTCATGGTGTCGACGCCGATCTCCGATACAATGGATGAAAGGAAATCCCAGAAAGTACCGCTCTTGATTGTTACCTTATCCTTAAGTGCATACAGGTCATTCACCATATCAGGGTTCTCATCCCCCCTTGATACATCGTATGATACAGGCAGTTCAGACAAATCATTAAGCATCTTGCTGTTAACGCTGATATTGGCTGCCGTAACATATCCGTTTACATCATACTTGGATACAAGCAGTGACGAGGTACATGCTGTACCATCCTTAAGCTGACCATTTGCAATGATACTGTTAAACTCATTGGCAAGTGTTGTAACAAACCTGTTAAGTTGGGACTGATAGTAAGGAATTCCCTTGTAAGACGGGTTGCGGTACGAATCCGCAACAATCTCCAAGGACTGAATTCCGTTTGCATCCGTGCTTACAACCTCGTAAGCATCATTACAACCGTCACGCATATCGAACAGTCCCTTAAGGCTTCCCTTGCCGCTCTCATCATAAGGATTGTATGGATTTCCGTTGCTCCACTTCAAATCGCACAACCCTTCCGCGTCGCTTGCATTGCGCTTATCTGAGGTCTCCCTTGCGACACACAGCAGAGTATTGTAGTTGTAACTCTCCACAAGAGCCTGTCCGTTAAACCGAACAGAATACTCAGTAAGCCCATTGCCTATATTTCTTTCTTCAACCTGAACATCCGCATAGTAAGAAAGCTCATCCACCAGAAGATTTCTCGAATCCCGCAGGTCATTGGCTGTACCACCCGTTGCCTCAATAGTATTAATCTGCTTGTTAAGGGATGCAATCTGTTCTGCAATGGTGTTGATTGATGATACCGATGATTTAATCTCCTCGTTGATATCATTCTGTGTATTCTGCAGATTTGTTGACAGTGTGTTAAAATACTCGCATATACTTGACATATAGCTTAAAAACTGTCCTCTTTTGACATCACTGCTCGGATCTGAGCACATAGAATCTATTGTCTTAAACAGATTGTTATACTCTGCAATAAAGCCTTCCGTATTAAACTCATCCAGATAAGTCTGTACAAGATTGGAATAAGTATCCAACGTCTCATATTGTCCGCACTGCGTATTGTTGTTGCGATACCTGTTGTCGTAATACTCGCTTCTTGCCTGTTCTATATCGGTAACGGTAACGCCTGTTCCAACTGCACCGTAAGGCTTATACACCTTAATGCCAAAACTGGCCTCCTGAACCGTTGACTGCCTTGTATAACCCTTAGTATTAATATTAGATATGTTATGCGCTACCGTATTGATGGCGGCATTACTTGCCGTAAGCCCCGAAGCGCCTATTGTCAGCCCAAAAAATGTATTTGGCATGCGCTGCACATCTCCTTTCGTCTATATTA
>CAMAKT010000258.1 GCA_945836135.1 uncultured Clostridia bacterium
ACGGGGGAATCCCTTCCGGATATAGAAAAATGCCAGGCCATAGCCAATACTTTTGGGGTATCGGTGGATGACCTGATTAATTACAAAAAGGAAGATGGGCTGGGATTAAATGTGCCGCCAAAGGGCAAGCATATTTTCGGAATGGTCAAGGTGGGGGACAAGGGACAGATAGTGATTCCCGCCAAGGCCAGGAAGATATTTGACATCAACCCCGGAGATAACCTGCTTGTATTGGGGGACGAAGGACAGGGGTTGGCACTGGTTAAGGAGAAGGGCCTGCTGGATTTGCTTAATATGGCGAGAAAACAATAAAATACCGGCTAAATGAAAAAATCGGGGCAGCCTTAGCAAAAGTCTGCCCCATTGAAGTTAAGTTATCGGAGCTGCTTAATAGGATACAACCAACTGCATTTTGAAGCGCTCCTCTCCATAGACGGCATGAGGAATATCCTTTGGCATAATCAGAGTTTCTCCTGCCTCTAAGAAGAATACCTCATCAGCAACGGTGAATCTTCCCTTTCCCTCCAGAACTGTCACCATGGCATCACCGCCGGCTGCATGAGTTGATATCTCTTCCCCTTTATCAAAGGAGAATATGGTCATGCTCACATAATCGTTCTGAACAAGGGTCTTGCTTACCACCTGCCCCTCTTGATATTCCACCAGGTTCTTTAATTCCAGTTTTTCCTGCTTTTTAATATTCTTGTACATTTTAAGCCTCCTTTGCTTTCATACATGTTCATTTCTCTCTTTCAATAGATTGCATATAATTTTATTATAGGATTCTTCACCAAGCTCAAAGCCCACATATGCAATCCCTTTATAAATCAGCTCCGAAACTGTACCGGTTAATGATAAATTTGTATATATTGTCTCAATGAGCCTTTCTTTTATGCTGCGTATATGCTCGTCAGCATCATAGAACTTTGATAGGTCGTAGTCCGATGTGTTTCCGCAGGGATTTAAGCATGTTCTGCAATCCGGGGCTATAGCATATTTTTCTTCGTGAATCCTGTGAACAACCTTTTCTATATCTTCTTCATTCTGACAGTCCTTTAACTGCAAAAAAGAATCTCGGACAATTAAATCCGTCTTGTCTGTTTTCCCATTATTGGATACGGCTCCCACAAGACCTATCAGTGCACTTATAATTTTATCGCCCTGCATTATTTTCTCTCCTCAATAGCTCCCACCGGACAGCTAAGTTTTGCATTTTCTGCATCCTGCAAATCTGTTTCATCAATATTTTCATCAATGGCTTCGGCAAACCCATTGTCATTCAGATGAAATGCGTTAGGACATATTCCGCAGCACATGCCACAGCCGATACATGAGTCGTTTACATAATATTTCATGTTTGTATTTGGACCTCCTTACATTATGCCACTGTATCTTTCATTAATCCAATATTTCACCATCTATAGAAATAGTTACCACTTGCCATGGGATGAACTTTCCGCTATTCTGCAATGCCTTCTTGGCTGCCATTTCCAGCCCTCCGCAGCATGGAACCTCCATACGGACTATGGTCACGGAATTAATATCGTTATTTTTGATGATTTCCGTCAGCTTTTCGCTGTAATCTACGCTGTCAAGCTTAGGGCAGCCAATTAAGGTAACTTTACCCTTGATAAATTCACTGTGGAAATTAGCGTAAGCATAGGCAGTGCAGTCCGCGGCAATAAGCAGCTTTGCCCCATCAAAATACGGAGCCTGTATCGGTGCAAGCTTAATCTGCACAGGCCAGTTAGAAAGCTGCGCTTCTTTCTCCTGCTTTGCTTTAATAACGGCCGCTTCGTCATATGCCGGGGCTTCTCTTTCTTCAAAAGTAATTGCGCCGGTTGGACATCCCGGAAGACAATCACCGAAGCCGTCGCAGAAATTCTCCCTTACAAGCTTTGCCTTGCCATCTATGATTTCTATTGCACCCTCATGACATGCTGTGGCACATATTCCACAACCGGTACATTTATCTTCATCAATGCGAATTATTTGTCTAATCATTTTTCTACTTTTTTGACATAGTTGTTTGTCAAAATTATCCTCCTTCTTTACTTTGTGACTTGATTATACTAAAATTAGAACATGATTTATGTTGCATTTACAACAAAAAGGAGAAGTTCATGGATACAATTTATGAGAGATATAGCAAAATCTTACAATCGAATCCGCTATTTAAGGACATTGCCCCTGATGATATTCCGATTATGCTGAACAGGTTGAATGCATATACAAGAGTCTATAAAAAAGCTGAGTTTATCAGGCATTCCGGTGAGCCTGCCGATTTTATCGGCATCATATTAGCCGGGGAAATACAGATTCTACAGGACGATTATTATGGAAACCGTAGTATTACCGCATCTATTACAGAGGGTTCTATTTTTGCGGAGACATTTGCATGTGCCGGGGTTAAGCGTCTGCCTGTGGACATTATGGCCGCCGGGAACTGTACCATCATGTATTTGGACAGCAAAACTCTTTTTAATGGATGCGACATTCACTGTCAGTTTCATTACACGCTGATTAAAAATCTTCTGGGCATTATTGCCGGAAAAAATATATATCTAAATCAGAAGCATAAATATACTTCTCAAAAGACTACTGCCGGAAAATTATTGGCATATTTGAATGATCAGGCTAAGCAGAAAGGCTCCGACGAATTTGTTATTCCCTTTAACAGACAGGGGCTGGCAGATTATCTTGGGGTGGAAAGAAGTGCCATGTCTGCAGAGATAAGTAAGCTGGTTAAGATGGGAGTTCTTGAGACAAAGCGGAGCTATTTTAAATTATTGTAGCTATTCACCAGCGATATTTGCAACAAATACGCTCATACAAGCAAGCATAATTCACGATTTTATGAAAAATGCCATGGTTGCGAATAGATAATATATTGGAATATAGTGGAGTTCGTGTTACGATAAATACAGCTAATTATTGAATATAGGGAGGGGACACATATGAATATCAGAACAGTAAAGCTTCCTGAGATAGCTATTATTGGAAGGGAAGGCTTTTGCACTAAGGAAGCTAATATTGCAAAGGAGCTATGGAAGTGGGCGAATGAGAATTTCAGTGATGTGGCAGAGCTTGGCATGAAGGAAAAGGATGGCTCCTATGTGGGATTCTGGGGTGCCATGAGTGATGAGAGTATGTCATTTATGCCCTGGACAGAAGACTTTACGAGAGGCTATTATCTGGCAGGCATAGAGGTGTATAAGGATACTGAAGCACCGGCAGGATGGACCAAGTGGGTAATGCCTGCCAGAACATATCTGGCTGTTGAGGTGGCGGATAAACCTTATATGGAAATATTTTTTGATGTACTGAATAAGCAGATACCGGAGCGGAATATGAAGCTTAGCGGAGCAGTATGCGATTATACAGAGCCTTCCACGGGGAAGA
>CAMAKT010000259.1 GCA_945836135.1 uncultured Clostridia bacterium
TACTTAAATAAAGCAACGAAAAATGGGAAAAAATAATTTGGGCTTTATAAGAACTTCACAAAAAAGTGAAATAAATTGGCTTTTCATTGGTAAAAATTTATAAAACGTATTTGGGAGGAAAAAGAAATGTATAAACTTGTGATTAACCCGGAAAACAAAAAAGGCCATATTAATCCGGAAATTCAGGGTCATTTCTCTGAACATCTTGGCCGATGCATTTACGAAGGAATTTATGTGGGCGAGGATTCACCGATTCCTAATGAGAATGGAATGCGCAAGGATGTGGTAGAAGCACTGAAAGAGATTAATATTCCTGTTCTTCGCTGGCCGGGAGGATGCTTTGCGGATGAGTACCATTGGAAGGATGGAATTGGTCCGAAGGAAAATCGCAAGAAGATGATTAATACCCATTGGGGCGGCGTGGTAGAGGATAACAGCTTTGGTACACATGAATTTATGGAGTTGTGCCGCCAGCTTGGCTGCAAGACATACATCAATGGTAATGTGGGAAGCGGAACAGTACAGGAAATGAGTGAATGGGTGGAGTACATGACCTTTGACGGGGTTTCGCCTATGGCTGCGCTTCGTGAGCAGAATGGTCATAAGGAGCCATGGAAGGTTGATTATTTTGGAGTCGGCAACGAGAACTGGGGTTGCGGCGGAAATATGACACCTGAATTCTATGGCAATATGTATCGCAGATATCAGACATATGTACGCAACTACCATCCGGATGCACCTATTCAGAAAATATGCTGTGGCGCCAATGTGGATGATTATAACTGGACTGATAAGGTTATGAGTACATGCTTTGCAGCACCGGCATTTTTACACGGCTTTATGGAAGGCTTATCCCTCCATTATTATACGCATCCGGAAGGCTGGGAGATTAAGGGAAGCTCCACGGACTTTGATGAGAAGGTATGGTATAAGACATTAAGCAAGACTATGTATATAGAAGAGCTTATTGAACATCATGCAGCTATTATGGATAAGTACGACAAGGAACATAAGGTCGGAATAATTGTGGATGAATGGGGAACCTGGTATACATGTGAGCCGGGAACCAATCCTGGATTTTTATACCAGCAGAATACCATGAGAGATGCACTTGTGGCAGGTATTAATCTTAACATATTCAACAAGCACTGTGACAGGGTTAAGATGGCGAATATTGCTCAGATGGTGAATGTGCTTCAGTCAGTGCTCCTGACGGAAGGCGATAAGATGATTAAGACACCTACATATCATGTATTTAATATGTACAAATATCATCAGGACGCTGAACTGCTTGACAGCTTTATCCAGACAGAGAAGATTGGATTGGAAGAGCAGTATATGGTTCCTAATTTGAATGAATCAGTATCCTTGGGAAAAGATGGACGGATTCATATTACAATTGCTAACCTTTCACCGGATAAATCATATGAGATTGAAGGGACAATTAATGACACGGAGATAGGAATTGTTGAAGGAACCATCCTTACAAATGAAATGCATGCACATAATACATTTGAGAATCCGAATGAAGTGTGCACGAAAGAGTTCAAGGAGTATAAGATTAGCAACGGCAAGTTGGTATTTACAATTCCGGCCTGCAGTGTACTGCATCTGGCTGTTTCCACACAGTAAGGAGGCCTTTATATGATATGGAGAAGGTTAAGAAAGATAACGGCATTGACTCTGACTGCGGCGGTTTTGATGCAGAGCTTGGGAACTACAGGCGGTAACGTGTATGCAGCAGAAAGCTCTTCTGACAACGATGTAGCAGTTTCAACATCTGCAACTGAGTACAATGTAGAACGTCTGACAACCAATTATACGAATGTAAGCGCTCTGTATAAGGCGGCACAGTATGCCGGACAGCCGGTTATCTATTCCATGGAAGACATTCTTGATTCCGATAATAAAACCGCGCTGACAGATGACAACTATAATTATTCTTCGAAGGTTGTTAAGCTGGAGCATGGTGACAGGATTAAGATGACAATTGAAGTTCCTAAGACGGCATTGTACTGGTTCGGATTTGACTATTTGTCTTATGATTCCTCGATTCTGCCTATTGAGTTTGCTCTTATGGTAGATGGAGATTACCCGTTCTACGAAGCAAGAAGCCTTTCATTTGAAACCACATGGGTGTCGGGTGAAAAAGCAGATATTGACCGTTATGGCAATGAGATTGTTACTCTGCCGGACAAAAAGATTCAATGGGAAAGCAAGTACCTGATGGATGCAAGCTATCGATACTCTCAGCCTCTTGCAGTGGAACTGGAGGAGGGAACACATACTCTTGAGATTACCGTAAACGAGGGTCGCTTCCTTCTTGGTAATATATCTTTGTCAGCGCCGGAAAGCGTTGCAGAATATACAGGTTCGCATGTGGCAGAGGGTGATGAACTCATTGTGATTCAAGGAGAAGATTTCTATGAGAGAAATGATTCTTCAATTCATGCGGTGGGTGAGTACGATTCATCACTTTATCCGCTTTCATCTAAGGAAAAGGTACTTAACACTGTCGACAGTGATTCCTTTAAGACTGCGGGGCAGACGGTTACATATCAGTTTCATGTGGATGTTGCAGGGTATTATTACATAGGAATGAATTACCGCCAGTCGGAGAAAAGCGATTTTCCTGTATTTATTGATTACAGAATAGATGGTGAGATACCAAACACGGCTTTCCAGAGCTATTCAGTGAAGTATACAGCCAAGTATAAAACCACAACTTTGACAGATGATGATGGAAATAAGCTGAGTGTGTATTTAGAGCCGGGTGACCATACGATTTCCATGACAATCAGCGCCGATTATCTGCGCAGCGCTCTTGAGAAGGTTGACGAGATAATGAACGGAATCAATGATTTGTCATTGGAGGTTACCAAGGTGTCCGGTACCAATAAGGATAAATACCGCGATTTGAAACTTACAAGGTATATTCCTAATCTCCAGGAGACGCTTTACGGCTGGGTTGATGAACTGTATGCGGTTGCCGAGAATGCTACACAGTATGTGAATGCCAAGGATGCAGAAGATGTGGCGGCATTTGCTTATCTGATTATCGCAGCAAAACAGCTTAAAAGCTTAGGCGATGAGCCGAACGAGCTAATTTACCGTGTGGATGAGTTGTCCACCAGTGTTAATTCAATCAATACACAGATTGCCAATTTCGTAGATTTGATTAATGACAATAATCTTTCAATTGACAGAATCTATGTATATCAGGAAGGGGCGAAGCTTCCAAAGAAGCTGAACTGGTTTACCAGTCTTTTGATGGCCATTCAGAGATTTTTCTATTCATTTTTCGGTCAGTCCTATTCGGCTTCTAATGCAAATGAAGAGCACATTCAGGTGTGGGTGAACAGACCTAGAC
>CAMAKT010000260.1 GCA_945836135.1 uncultured Clostridia bacterium
TGTTGACAGCTTCTGCTCCTTGTAAAGTGCCTTGCGTGTATCGGCATCAAGCAACTCGTTCCACTGTGGCAGAGTATATAACCACTCGGCCTTAGCTGCTACCATGTTTTTGTAAAGTAATTCCTTGTCAAAATCCATGGAAACAACTGTATTCTCATCCATGGTCTCGATTGGGTTAGGGGTCTTAAGGCTGTCATTGATTCCGTCGAGAACACCTACCATAGTAAGCAGCTCAAGTCCGAAATGGTCAGCCAGTTCCTTAACAGTTCCGCTTACAGGCTCCTTGGATGCGAGAATCTGCTCGTAAACTCCCTTCTCATAATTAAAATAGGTTGCCCAGAACATCTGATATTTCCGGTCATCCATTTCCTGCTCGTATGCAAGATTTCTCCATGTTTCAAGTAATGACATGATTGTACTTCCTTCTAAATAATGTGTATTTTTATATTTTGATGCCTGAGCTTGTCAGGCAACTGCGACACAGCTATTTTATAACAGAAGTATGTTGCCGTCAAGCATGATTCAAGTATTTTTCGGTTATGGTCGTACTGTTGTGATATATTATTTCTGCCGTTCACGGCGTCCCTCACTGTATCCGATGAGAATTTCCGGGAAACGTGTCTGAAGTGCATTCAGTACAAGCTCTACGGCATCCTTGGTCTTGCGGTGGACTATATAATGTTTCTTGTCATTTGCAACCACACTCAGTGAATAACTGATATTGGAATGAAGCAGGCGGTTGTGCAGTGTGCCGAATTTATATGCCCATACAATTACATCCAGAGGGACAATATGAATGTTGTGCATATCGTAGCCAATAAAGAAATGGTCAGTCAATGTGATGCCCGGCGCATATGGATGGGAATCCTCATATTCCTCGCAGGCGGATAAAAACAGTTCGTTTGCATTGCCATAGCGTGACAGCCTTCTCACAGCCCGAGACTGCATAGGATTGATAAGTGAAATTATAATTATTATAAGATGAGCTATGGTAACAAAAACAGCACAGGATATCAAGGTGAGAAGGATGTATTCCCGTCCTTTGGAGAAATTGTATTGGTCAATCAGAACCTTACTGCTCATCAGGTTAAGGGACGAGCTGGTCCAGCCAAGATTCCTGCTTACCATATCGGTAAGTGTGCCTATTTCAGACGGATTCTGCTCAAGGCGTGCTTTGCAGGCGAAATTTGCAATGTACTGAGGAGGAGCCGAATTAGTTTCGTTAAGTCCCAGTGTTTTTGCGGAAATCAGGATATAATAACAGTTGTTCTCATACAGGCAGTAATAGTAGCAGGCTTCGACTTCCCTGCCACGCATACGATTTACGCCTGAGTAGTACAGATTGCTAAGCTTTGCATTGACATAGATACTGCCGTTGCGATAAGCTGCTGCAGCATCATTTGGTGAACTCACCGACGGCATGGAAAAAATATGATGCAGAGGTGTGATGCAGAATACTGCTACAATGAAACACAAAAATATGATTGGCATAATCAGTTTTTTGCGGTTTATTCGTTTGATAACGGTGGGTAATAGATATTTTTTCATGGTACACAGTCTCACAATTCATAAAATTTCTTGTAACATGATAACACAATATGTTTGTCATGTCAAAAAACTGCCCTCAAGTTCAGCCGGTACTTGCTTTTTTGGGGGAAAATTGTTACTATGTGGTGTAACGGATTGAGGAGAAGGGGGGAGCGGTTTGGCTTCTTATAGGAGATTTGCAAGGATGTATGACATGTTTATGAGGGACATTCCTTACGGCCGATGGGCGGAGTATGTGATTGAACGTCTTAGGGCATACGGCATAGAACCTCAACATTCGGGACGTAACGGAGAGCTTATTTTAGAACTTGGCTGCGGAACGGGAAATATGTCACGTTACCTGTGCATGGGGGGTTACCGGGTTGTGGGCATTGATTTATCACCCTATATGGTAAAGGAAGCATCAAGAAAGCTTATTCCGGGCTTTGAAGCCTATGTGGGGGATATGAGAGTTCCTTTCCTTCAGGATGGACGCAGATGCAGGTGCATTGTAAGCCTGTGCGATTCAATGAACTATCTCGTTAAGAATTCAGACCTTGAACTTGCCGTTAAGGCAGCAGCGGCACAGCTTGAAGAGGGAGGAATTTTTCTGTTTGATATGAAAACAGAGGATTTTTTTAAGGAAGAGCTCGGTGATAATGTGTTTGCTGACAGACGTAAGAAGGCGGCTTATATATGGGAGAATCATTACGATACAAGAAGGCATCTTAACATATATAATATTACGTTTTATTACCGGATAATCGGAGGATTGTACGGCAGCTTTACGGAACATCATGTGCAACGGACATACAGCCGCAGACAGGTGGCTGATATTGCCGGGAAATACGGATTCACTCTTAAGGAATGCAGCCTTAGAGGTGAAAGGGAATACTATATTCTGCAGAAAATATAACAGACCGGAAGGTGAAAGACTATGGAAGACTATATTATTCGTGCAACGGCAGCCGACAGTCAGCTTCGTGCCTTTGCAATATACTCAAAAAATCTGGTTGAGGAGGCAAGAAAAAGGCATAATACTTCGCCGGTGGCAACAGCGGCTCTGGGAAGGCTTCTGTCTGCCGGAGCGATGATGGGCTCCATGATGAAGGGGGATGATGACCTTCTGACTATCAAGATGGAGGGCGACGGGCCGATTGGAGGAATTATGGTAACGGCGGACTCTAAGGCCAGAGTTAAGGGCTATGTGGCCAATCCTGACGTTATGCTGCCGCCGAATTCCAAGGGCAAGCTTGATGTGGGAGGTGCGTTAGGCCAAGGAACTCTCACAGTAATCAGGGATATAGGAATGAAGGAGCCCTACAGCGGTACATGCCAGATTGTATCCGGGGAGATAGCGGAGGACCTTACCTATTATTATGCTTCAAGTGAACAGGTGCCGTCGGCGGTGGCTCTGGGCGTGCTGATGGAGCATGACAATACGGTTAAGCAGGCGGGCGGTTTTATAATTCAGGTTATGCCTTTTGCGGATGAGGCTGTTATAGACAGACTTGAGGCTAAGATTAACTCCATGTCCTCGGTCACAAGTCTGCTTGAAAAGGGCATGCATCCGGAAGATATTCTGGAAGAGTTGTTGGGAGAATTCGGACTTGAAATCAATGACAGAATGAGCACCTCATTCTGGTGCAACTGCTCTAAATCAAGAGTTGAGAAAGCGCTTATCAGTATAGGCAAAAAGGATTTGCAGGAAATGATTGATGAGGGCAGGAGCATTGAACTTAAATGTCATTTCTGCAACGAAGGTTATGAATTTACGGTAGATGAG
>CAMAKT010000261.1 GCA_945836135.1 uncultured Clostridia bacterium
GACCTCTCGGTCAAGGAGATTGCATATCTTTGCGGATACGAAAATGATACCTGCTTCATGCGCTGTTTTAAAAAGAAAACAGGTCTGACACCATCAGAATACAGAAGAGAAAATTATCGATACAATACATAATATTATCTCAGAAAGGTGGATTAAGATATATGACTTTTGTAATTATCCTTGTGTCAGCAGTGATATTCCTGTGTATACTCGCCAACAAATTCTCCAACAAGTTCGGAATGCCTACCTTGATACTTTTTATGTTCATCGGTATGCTTTTCGGAAGCGACGGAGTTGTGAAAATACCCTTTGACAATTATAAGGCGGCAGAAGAAATCTGCTCGATTGCCCTGATATTTATTATGTTTTACGGAGGCTTTAATACCAAGTGGAAGTTAGCCAAGCCTGTAGCTGTAAAAGCTGTCCTGCTGTCCACAGTGGGTGTCGCAATAACTGCTGTAGTTACTGCCATACTGTGCCGTGTATTTTTACGTTTCTCGATGGCGGAATGCTTTCTAATCGGCGCTGTACTCTCCTCCACCGATGCAGCCAGCGTTTTCTCAATCCTCAGGCAGAAAAAGCTCAACCTCAAGGACGGAACCGCATCGCTCCTTGAGATGGAGAGCGGAAGCAATGACCCCATGTCCTATATGCTGACAATTATTGGTATTGGCCTGGTTGGAGCAGGAGAGACGGGTAATATTGCATGGAATATTTTTTCACAGCTTGCCTTTGGCTCCCTTGTGGGAATTGCTTTTGCTGCCCTTTCAATCCTTCTGCTTACCCGTACCCGGTTGGTTACCGACGGTCTTGATACCATATTCATGATTGCAGCCGTGCTTTTCTGCTATGCAGTGTCGGACATTGTGGGCGGCAACCAGTACCTGAGTGTATATTTCATGGGCATTATAATCGGTAACAGCAAAATCAAGAATAAAAATATACTTATTCCTTTCTTCGACGGAGTCACAAGCCTTGCCCAGATACTTATTTTCTTCCTGTTAGGACTGCTCTCCTTTCCTCACAGAATGCCGGGCATTATGCTTCCGGCACTTGCAATTGTAATATTTCTTACACTTATTGCAAGACCGATAGCTGTATTTGCGTTGCTTCTTCCTTTCAAATCAAGCGTAAAGCAGTGCCTTCTGGTGTCTTGGGCGGGTTTAAGAGGTGCCGCATCCTCAGTGTTTGCAATTATGGTCATATCAAGCGGCGCCAATATCTCCTATGATTTATTTCATATCGTGTTCATGGTTTCGCTTTTTTCAGTGGCAATACAGGGCACGCTGCTCCCTGCCGCCGCCAAGAAGCTTGACATGGTGGATGAATCCGCCGATGTACGCAAGACCTTCAACGATTATCAGGATGAAGCCGCCATCACTCTTATGCGAATGTTCATCCCTGAAGGTCACAACTGGGAAAACAAGATGGTGCGCGATGTAACCATGCCTACCGGTTCCCTTGCCCTCATGATTAAGCGTGACAAGGAAACCATCATCACAAGGGGCGACACAGTAATTCATGCGGGAGACAATGTAATCTTAAGTGTCCCTGCTTACCAGCCGAATGCCAACGAACAGCTTGAAGAAACGCATATTGACAAAACCCATCCTTGGTGCAACCGCACCATTGCCGAGCTCAACCTTCCGCCTGACGAACTTATAGCGATGATAATCCGCGGCGATGAAAACATAATTCCCGATGGCAAGACTGTTATCCATGAGAATGATGTGGTAGTTACATACAAATAAACAAATTATTGTTTACTACACAAAAAATCGCTTAAGCCTCACGGCCTAAGCGATTTTTTCTTAGGGAAGTTTTTACAGCCCCTGGAATAAAATATTAGTTTTTCTTGAAGCCCTTCTTAAGTACATACCAGAGTGCACCGGTGATGCATACTGAAGAGTATCCTCCGCAAATAATACCAACCATAAGAGGTGCGGCGAATTCTCTGATTGAGGTTACACCGAGAATGAACAGTATAAGTACCATAATGAAGGTAGTGAGTGTCGTGTATACGGAACGTCTCATTGTCTGTGAAATACTCATGTTCACAAGCTCTGCGAGCTCCAGTTTCTTTCCTGACTGTCCGAGGTTCTCACGGATACGGTCAAAGATTACGATTGTGGCATTGATTGAGTAACCGACAATTGTAAGCATACATGCGATAAATGTATTTCCGAGAGCAATTCTTCCCACTGCATAGAATGCAATTACAACAAGTACATCATGAAGTAATGCGATAACTGCACTGGCTGCAAAACGTATATCCTTGAATCTTAACCAGATATACAGAAGCATGCATATAGTTGCAATAATAACGGCAACTATGGCATCCTGCTTCATCTCGTTGCTGACAGCAGCCGAAATGTTCTCTGTAAGGATGGTTCCCTTCTCTATGCCATACTTGGATACAAACATCTCTTCCATTGCATCTCTCTGTTCAACAGTGAGGTTGTTTGTCTTAAATACTACATCGTTAGAGCCCTGTACCTTCTGCTGCTGTACGGTATTGTCACCTATAGCTGCAACTATGTCAGGAATAATTGTGCTCTCAATCTCTGCCTGTGTGTACTCCTGATTGAAGGTTACGGTTGTGGAAGTTCCGCCCTTGAAATCAAGTCCGTAATTGAACATTCCCTTGCCACCGGCGCCATTAACTGCCATGAATCCAGCACCAATCAGAATAAGTACTGCAGAAATACAGAAGAAAATATTCTTCTTACCTAAGAAATTAATACTCTTTGTTTCCTTGGCCACGCCAAAGCACTTCTCGCTTCTGCATCCGAAATCATAGAACAGCTTGAGAAGCAGTCTTGTAACAACAAGTGCTGTGAACATTGAAACAACGATACCGATTGCCAGTGTGTAAGCAAAGCCCTTTACTGCTCCTGAGCCCTTAAGTGCAAGCACGAATGCAGCAATAAGTGTGGTAATATTTCCATCAAAAATAGCTGAAAATGCCTTGTTAAAGCCAATCTTCATAGAGGACTGAACAGTCTTGCCTGTCGCAAGTTCCTCCTTGATACGCTCGAATATAATGACATTGGCGTCTACTGCCATACCAATGGAGAGGATAATACCGGCAATACCAGGAAGTGTGAAGGTAAGTCCACCCACATTAATAATGATAAGAACAAGCATTGTATAAATGCAGAGTGCAATACTTGCCACAAGACCCGGTATGCGATATACGATAATCATAAAAATAACGATTAGTGCGAGGCCAATAACGCCTGCAACAAGGCTCGTCTTAATAGCATCCTGACCAAGCTTGGCTCCTACAACCTGTGAACGAACCTCCTCTAA
>CAMAKT010000262.1 GCA_945836135.1 uncultured Clostridia bacterium
TTTTTTCATCGAATACATAAAATCCCCGTCTTCCAACAATTTAAATGTTTTGACACCATAACCTTTAATAAAAAGTTCTTGACCGGTAGTAACTACCGAATGACAGCATCATTATAGGCATACATATAGGTATTGTCAATTATAATTACACGAAAAGGAGAGCACAAATATGGAGTATGTAACATTAAATAATGGTGTAAAGATGCCAATTCTGGGTTATGGCGTGTATCAGGTGACGAAGGAGGAGTGTAAAGAGTGCGTTCTGAATGCACTTAGGGCTGGCTATAGAAGCATTGACACCGCCCAGAGTTATTTTAATGAAGAGGAAGTGGGCGAGGCAATCAAGGAATCGGGAATTCCGAGAGAAGAAATTTTTCTTACTACAAAGGTATGGCTTGAGCATTACGGGTATGAGAACTGTAAGGCGTCCGTGTTTGAATCAATGAAAAAGCTTCAGACAGAGTATATTGACCTTGTGCTTTTGCATCAGCCTTTCGCAGACGCCTACGGTGCCTGGAGTTCGCTAATTTTAACAGGATTAAGCCAATGGTTAATCAGATGGAGGTTCATATTTTTAACCAGCAGAAGCAATTGAAGGAATATGCGGATAAATATGACATACAGATTGAGGCATGGGCACCATTTGGCGAGGGAAGAGGCGGTACCTTTGACAATGATGTAATCAGAGAAATCGGAAAAAAATATGACAAAACAACTGCACAGGTAATGCTCCGCTGGCATATTCAAAGAGGTATCGTTGTCATTCTGAAATCCACCCATAAGGAAAGCATGATAGAGAATTACAATGTATTTAATTTCATGCTTACAGATGATGAGATGCAGACAATAGCCGGGCTTGATACAGCAACAAGCTCTTTCTTCTCGCACCAGGACCCTAAGATGGTGGAATGGTTTGTGCAGATGGTTGAGGAACGAAAAAAACGCGGAAATAAAGGATAGAATACAGCTTGACAAAAACTAAAAATTATCTTAAAATATAGAAAAATAACTGATGTTGCGTGAAAATTGTATACAAAATTTTGATTTAATAGAAAATCTCCGATGATATAATCTTATAATATGTGAGAACAAAAGAACAGGAGGTAGATGTATGGCGGTGTACAAATGCAGTGTCTGCGGTGCAATTTTTGACGAGGAAAAGGAAGGAAAGAGCATCAGTGAGCTGGATGCATGTCCTGTGTGCAAGCAGTCTGTGTCAAAATTCGAGAAAATTGCTGACAATCAGGAACAGAGTGCCACAGAGCTTTTTCAGGGTGAACTGGCATATGATTCGAAATATGCCCGTACAGACAAGTCGGCCCGCTTTATGGCGGAGATTCATGAGATGGCAGTCACAGGGAAAAGTATCGGAGGGGCCATGGGAACCCAGATGCCTCTGCCAAGCTGGGATGATATTCTGATTTTGGGCGCACAGCTTGATACGCTTCCGCTTAATGACAATGACCCGGTAGATACCAGGACGATTATCGGAAAGAATGCGAAGAAACCGATGGTTCTGGAGAATCCGGTCTATATTTCCCACATGTCCTTCGGAGCACTTTCAAAAGAGATTAAGGTGGCGCTTGCCAAGGGCTCATGCATGGCAAAGACTGCCATGTGCAGCGGAGAAGGCGGTATTCTTCCGGAAGAGCGACAGGCGGCATACAAATATATTTTTGAGTATGTTCCTAATAAATACAGCGTGACGGATGAGAACTTAAGAGCCGCTGACGCAATCGAAATTAAGATTGGTCAGGGTACCAAGCCGGGCATGGGAGGACATCTTCCGGGCGAGAAGGTGACGGAGGAGATTGCTACTCTGCGTGGCAAAAAGGTCGGTGAGGACGTGCAAAGTCCAAGCAAATTCCCGGAAGTTAATTGTAAGGAAGACTTAAAGGCTATGGTGGATATGCTCAGGGAGCGTTCCGACGGAAGACCGATTGGTATCAAGATTGCCGCGGGAAATATTGAGAAGGACTTGGCACAATGCATTTATGCCGGTGCCGATTTCGTGACAATAGACGGACGCGGCGGTGCCACCGGATCCAGTCCGCTGCTTTTGAGGGAGGCTACCACAGTGCCGACCATATATGCTTTACATAGAGCGCGTAAATATCTTGACTACGTGCAATCCGACATCTCACTTGTAATAACGGGAGGCTTAAGGGTTTCAGCGGATTTCGCGAAAGCTCTTGCACTGGGAGCGGATGCAGTGGCAATCGCCAGTGCTGCACTTATTGCGGCGGCATGTCAGCAGTACCGTATCTGCGGAAGCGGTAATTGCCCGATGGGAATTGCAACGCAGAACCCTGAACTTAGAGCACGGTTGAATGTAGACGCTGCAGCACAGCGTGTGGCTAATTTCCTGAATGTGACCTTATCTGAACTGAAGACCTTTGCAAGAATTACAGGGCACACTTCGGTTCATGATTTAGGAATTGCAGATCTGGTTACGGTGAACCGGGATATGGAAGAGTACATGGGAATTTCCCATGCAGGCAGAAGTCAGACTACAAATAATATTATAAAGGAGAATAAAAAAATGGCAAAATTCAGATGTAAGATTTGTGGAGAGGTTTTTGAGGCACCAAGCGCAGAAGAGGCAGTATGCCCTGTATGTAAGGCAAGCGGCGACAAATTAGAAGAGCTTGCTGCTCCGGCTACTAACATTTATGCAGGAACGCAGACAGAAAAGAATCTTCAGGCAGCATTTGCGGGAGAATCTGAGGCAAGAAACAAGTACACCTATTTCGCATCGAAGGCTAAGAAGGAAGGCTATGAGCAGATTGCAGCTCTTTTCCTTAAGACAGCGGACAATGAGAAAGAGCATGCCAAGATGTGGTTCAAGGAACTGAACGGCATTGGCAATACCGCAGAGAACCTTGTTTCTGCCGCCAATGGTGAGAACTATGAGTGGACAGATATGTATGCAGGCTTTGCAGAGACAGCAGAGAAGGAGGGCTTCCCTGAACTGGCTGCGAAGTTCCGTATGGTGGGTGCTATAGAGAAACATCATGAGGAGCGTTACCGTGCACTGCTTAAGAACGTTGAAATGCAGGAAGTATTTAAGAAGAGCGAGGTCAAGGTATGGGAGTGTCGTAACTGCGGACACATTGTTGTGGGAACAGCAGCACCGGAAGTCTGCCCTGTATGCAGCCATCCACAGGCTTACTTTGAGATTAACGCAGAGAATTATTAATTGCTGAATAATATTGGGGAAAGGGCGTTCCGGAAAATCGGAGAGCCCTTTTTTTGCTTTATAGGAAAGACCGCCTACGGCGCTCTCATGAAATGAAAAAGGCCCGCGCG
>CAMAKT010000263.1 GCA_945836135.1 uncultured Clostridia bacterium
GAATATACAAAATTAAAACCGTATACTTTTCCTCTTCTCTGGTCTGCACCTTCCTCAACAAGTGCTATAAAAGGATGCTCCTGATGTGATGACTTGCCCTTGACAGAACCTACGCTCTGCTTTCCATGCCCGATAGTCCTGTATTCAATCTGTCTTTCCCTAGCCCAGGAGCCATGCATGGTTAACAGTCTGTATCCGTCATCGGGAATGTCCAGAGCTGCCGACATAACCTTGGTAAGATAGATTGGCTGTGTCCCACTGTTTTTAATTAAGATGCTTCTTGTAATCACATCCTGCTTAGGGAAAATACTGTAAATCAGCGTTGCATCCAGCTTAAGAACATGGTCGGTAACATCAAGCTCCAACGTCTGTATCCCTTGTGCATCCGCCCCGGAAAAGGTTGCCGGAAGCCCAGCAAGCCCCGGCTTGCCGTCATAAATTCTGTGTCCTGCATATACCATGCTCACTGCACTGCTGTTATCCAGGCAGCGTACTGCAATTGCCCCCTCGCGGTAATCCCCCACATTGTTTCCCGGATACTCCGTCGGGAACGCATCAAAAAAGGAGCCCCTGTCCCTGTTGTTCTTCGACGGAACAAAGGGATTCTCATCCGTCCTAAGAAGATACCTTACATCCGCATCGCTTATTCTGTCCCCATAATAAGCATGCCCTATAAAGCCCTCCTCATCCACAACAGAAATTACATAGCTGCTCTTATCCGTATCCAACTTGAAGGAACGTGACTCCTCATCAAAAAAAATACCCATAACAATTCCCCTTCCGCATTAAATAAATTTAAGTAATTGTTATGGGTATTATATTATAATTTAGCTTATTCGTAAACTAAATTTAGCTAATTTAGCTAAACAGTTCAGCCATAGTTATCAAAATATAAGCTAATAATGCTTGCATTAATGCGAATGGCGCGGGCTGAACTGCTTCAACAAGGTTCAGCCCGCCATAGCCTTCACTTCAATAAATGCTCTATTATCCCCTGCCTGTTCTCCTCAAGGTACTCCTCCGTAAAGTGTGCCTCGTCAGAAAAACAGCTCTCATCATAGTATTCAATGCCTTCCAGATAATTCCCAAGAATATCCGCAAGCCCGCTCTCCTCAATCTGCACCGCAAACCCGCTCCATTCATGGTTCTCCTCCGTGTCAGGCAGTGGTGCCGCCAGCACCGTAAAGCTTACACCATTGCTTTCGCACAATTCCTTCATCAATGGGAGATACTTTATGGCAAGCTCACTCAGATGCTTTTCATCTCTTACCTCAAGCTGCTGTTCCAGCACATTGTTGAGGTACACGTCAAGGTAATATGCATTATTCTCAATAAAGCTCTTGACAATATCATTCGTTGCATACATTTTTCCAAAACGGTTCTCAATATAGCTTCTCGTATCCTCGTCAATGTATTTTTTGTAAGTATCATTGTAAAAAGGAACTATAAAATACTGGAACGAAAAATTATACCACAATGGATTGGCAAGGCTCTGAGGCCTTACAATATATATGACCTCCTCGGTCTGAGGATTGTTCTCAAGATAACGACTCAACAGAATGTAATTGCCCAGCACCGTAATAGCCTGATTGGTGGCAAGATAGCATACCTCGTCTGTCTCGAACTGGTAATCCGGGGCAAAAATAAGCCTCGCCACGCTGTCACCTATAATCACCTTCGTATAATCATTCTTCTGCTCAGCAAGATCAAGGGCATAGTAAAGCTCCGGTCCGAAACTTGACGGACTGTTCTTACCCTTAATATACTGGACAGTAAAATAACCGCCCAGAGTGGCTATGACAAGAACTGCAAAAACAAGCAGCCCTGCTATAAATTTAAATAAATCCGAATGCATTTTACTGCGCATACTCTACTCCTTAGAAAACTCCTTTTTTGAGCAACTCAAAAATTCAATTCTTTTCCTTGTAATAACGTGTAAAACCTCAAAATACTACAAAGAAATACATTTCAATTCCATTAATCGAACTTGTGTTCTGGTCAACAATATGATATAATATTCTTAGTAGCAAATTGCTACTGACAATCGTGTACATGCTATATTACATATAGCAAGGCAAGTATAACAAAAACCTTCCCTGTACTTTGGCTGGTCGGGGAAGGCTTTTGTTTTCTTCAACAAGGTCAACCACTCTGTGGCGATTGCCTTTTCTAATTACATTATAACAAAGAACGAAGATATTACAACAAGTTTTTCTAATTCATTTCATTTTTCTTTTCACTAAATTGGGATTTGCGCGTTTCTACGAGCGGTGCGCATCCAGTTCGGAATACAGCCGCGGGGGAGCTTGCTCACCAAAGGCTGTGTTCCGAACCGGATGTATAGCGCGACAGCGCGGCATGAGCATGAAGCGCAGCGTAATGCGAATGGCACCGCTGGATAACTTCAAAGCTTTCTGTATCTTTCCCCATCTTCTTGTCCTGCGGGCAAGAAGCATCCCTCGCTCTAAAGAGCTCGGTCAATTCAAATTAATTCGTGTCTTCTTCCAGCTTTTCAGTATTTACAAGTGTTCCCACCCACTGACATCTATGTATTATTCTATTTTCCCTTATTTTTCCCTTATGAGAAACAGATAAGGGAATTTCTATTTTTTCTTTTCAGCAAATTTCTTACATTCTATTTCCATTCTTTCGAAATTCAAGCATTGCTCCCTTGCTGCGAATTTCTCACCTGATACATATTTCGTATATAAAACATTTGCTGTATTTGTCAAATCTCTGGCGTGTTCATTGCACCATTCCAATTCTTTTAGCAATAACTGCTTTTTCTTTCTTGTATCCGCATTATCATGCTTGCGAATCTTCGTATCGATCTTTTGAATCAAGACATCTTCAACCGGTATCATAAGATTAAAATTTAAAACACCTATCAGTTCCTCATGATATACAATCTTTTTGAAATCAATCTTATCCCTCATTTTTTCATGCTTTTTCTTTGGTTTAGATAAGTGAACACAATACTTATGTTCATTACAAATAACAAGCACTCCAAGAAAAGGTCGCTCATCCTTACCAATCTGGGGAGATACCGATAAAACTCTGTCATCTATATTATGTAAGTTTCTGATGTATTTCATATCGATACGATATACTTCCAATGGTGCTTGAATCATTCACTTCTCCTTTAAAATATTTCAAGGACTATGTTGCCATAGTCCTTGAATGTAGTGTCACCGTAGCGACCCTAACGCTTTTTGAACGTCCACTTATCGGCAGGACTCTCCTTTAATATTATTGTACCAAATGCAATTTTTTTGTCAATGAATTTCTAAAAATCA
>CAMAKT010000264.1 GCA_945836135.1 uncultured Clostridia bacterium
AAGAATCCGATGTTTCTGGAGAAAAGAGTATATCAGGGGAGTTCGGGGAGAATATACCCACACACGGTTATCGATAAGATAAAGGACAACAAGATTGACAAAGAATATACAGCAGTATTCCTTGAAAATGATTACATCAAGGTTATGATGCTGCCGGAGCTTGGGGGAAGAATACAGAGGGCCTATGACAAGACTAACGGCTATGACTTTATATATTATAATCAGGTGATTAAGCCTGCCCTTGTGGGACTTGCAGGTCCTTGGATTTCCGGCGGAATTGAGTTCAACTGGCCGCAGCACCACAGACCAAGCACCTTCGATGCGGTGGAGTACAGCTTTGCAGAGAATGAGGACGGAAGTGCCACTGTATGGATGGGTGAGATTGAAAATATGTTCCGCACGGAGGGAGTGCTGGGGGTTACGTTGTATCCTGACAAGGCATACATAGAACTGTCAGCTAAGCTATATAACCGCACCAATATGCCACAGACCTTTTTGTGGTGGGCTAATCCGGCGGTGGCCGTCAATGATGATACTATTTCGGTTTTCCCGGAGGATGTGAATGCGGTGTATGACCACGGAAAGAGGGACGTTATAAGCTTTCCATATGCGGACGGGGTGTACTACAAGCATCGCTATGACCATGTAAATATTGCGCAGTATAAGAATATTCCTGTTCCTACCTCCTATATGGCATACAGGTCGGATTATAATTTTATAGGTGAGTATGATTACGGAAAGCGTGCGGGGCTTCTGCATGTGGCAGACCATCATATTGCGCCGGGCAAGAAGCAGTGGACATGGGGCTGTGGCGATTTTGGGAAGGCATGGGACAGGGCACTTACTGATGAGGATGGTCCTTACATAGAGCTTATGACGGGCTGTTATACGGACAACCAGCCTGATTTTACATGGATGCTGCCGAAGGAAACCAAGAACTTCAAGCAGTACTTCATGCCATATAAGAACATAGGATATATAAAGAATGCCACCATAGATGCTGCAGTTAATGCATTATTTGATGAAAAGGAAAAGAAGCTTGACGTATTTGTCTACGCCACAGCGGTTTATGACAATGCCTGCATCAGGGTTGAAAAAGATGAAAAGTGTGGAAATGTGCTGTATGAAGAGCGTGCGGATATTTCACCTATGTGTACCTACGAAGGACATATAGGCCTTACAGGATATGAAAATGTTCAGGACTTAGAAGGAATCAAGGTGGCTGTGTATTCGAAGGAGAATAAGGAGCTGGTTGCATATATTTTCAGTAAAAAGCAGGAAACTCCGATTCCTGAGCCTGCCAAGGCAGCCCCACTTCCTTGCGATGCCAAAACCACGGAAGACTTATTTTTGTATGGAATGCATATTGAGCAATATCGCCATGCAACTTACCGCGCCGAGGATTATTACCTTGAGGGATTAAGACGGGACGATACGGATATACGACTAAACAATGCTTACGGTCGTTGTCTGCTGGGTAAGTGTGATTTTAAGGGCGCAGAAAAGCATTTCAGACGTGCGGTGGAAAAGGCGGTGCGTTCAAACCCTAATCCTTATGATTTGGAGCCGTATTACAATCTTGGGCTGGCATTAAAATATCAAGGACATACGGATGAGGCGTACGATGCCTTCTATAAATCAATATGGGGCGGAAGCTATCAGGCAAGCGGATTTTATGAGCTTGCATGTATTGATGTGCAGCGAGGAGATTATCTGACGGCACTGGAGCACATAGATGAGTCGTTGTACAGGCAGTATCACAGCATGAAAGCGAGGGCACTCAAGGAAGATATCTTAAGGCTGCTGGGAAGGGATAAGGAAGCTGATGTGTTCCGCAGGGAGAGCATCGGGATAGACCATCTCTATGACAGAAAGCCTGCAAAAATAAATCACAATACGGCAATAGAGCTTATCATCGACTGCTATGAGGCGGGACTGTACCGCCAGGGTATTGATTTGGCATCGGAGTGGGTTGAATGCAGAAACGGGGAGACAATTTATCCGTTAATATACTATTACATGGCCTACGGATTCATTAAGCTGGCAGAAAAAAGCAATGATGCCAAGCTTATGTATCGGGCGGAGCATTATGCCCGTATGGGAGAAAATGCAGATGCGTCCGGGTGTTTTCCTCACAGACTTGAGGATTATGTGGTTCTTACGACTCTCACCGAAAAATATGAGCTTCCTATGGCTCATTATTATCTGGGCTGCCTTTTGTACGACAAGAGGGTATATGATGAGGCAGTCAGACATTATGAGACCGCGCGAAATGGCAGACCCGAATTTGCCACAGTACATCGCAATCTTGCACTGGCTTATTACAATGTATACAAGCAGCCGGAAAGAGCTTATGAGGAGCTTATGACAGCTTTCAATGCTGATGAGACGGATTCAAGAGTATATATGGAGCTTGACCAGCTAAGGCGAAAAATGAACTTTCCGATTAAGGAGCGATATGAGGACATGCTTAAACATAAGGCTCTGGTTGATGACAGGGACGATATGTACCTTGAGTATGTGACGGTGCTTAATACACTGGGAGAATATGAAGAAGCATTTAGAGCAATACAGAGCCGTAATTTCCACCAGTGGGAGGGCGGAGAAGGCAAGGTGGCTGCCCAGTACACCACAGCACTGTATATGCTGGCAAGAAAAGCCATGGCTTCGGAGGATTATGAAGAAGCCCGTAAGCTTCTTTTGCAGGCGGTGTCGGATTATCCACACAATCTGGGAGAAGGAAAGCTAGAATCGGCACAGGAAAACAACCTGTACTACTGCCTTGGTCGGGTGTATGATAGATTAAAGGGCTGTGAGGCAGAGGCGGCTGAGTGTTACAACAAGGCAAGTCAGGGAATAAGCGAGCCTGCAGGAATGATGTACTACAATGACCAGCCGCCGGAGACAATCTATTATCAGGGACTTTCATTCAGAGCATTGGGGGACGAAGCACAGGCTCTGGAACGCTTCAATAAGCTTCTTGACTACGGAAAGATGCACATTGATGATGATGTAAAGACAGATTACTTTGCGGTGTCCCTGCCTGACTTATTGATATTTGACGAGAACCTGAATGACAGAAACCGCAGGCACTGTCTGTTTATGATGAGCCTTGGCTATCTGGGACTTGGAAAACCTAAGGAGTATGAGGAGACTAAGGAAAAGCTGCTTAAGCTTGACAACGCCCATCAGGGAGTAATGGTGCACACGATGGTATAGAACAAATAAATGGGAGGTATTCAATGTACAGTTTCAATGAAAACTATCTTATGAAGGACGGCAACCC
>CAMAKT010000265.1 GCA_945836135.1 uncultured Clostridia bacterium
ACTATGATAAATGGGGAAGCGGTAACCTAAACAGCTATCAGGAATACATAGAGAGATGGTGTAGTGAAGTATTTGCTCCTACAGACAATGATACAAAGAAAAAGCTTGGATTTGTACTGGATGAGTACATTAAGCTTAATTATCTCAGAAGACCGGAAGCTCTCAATTCCGAAATATATAGTGCATGTAACTTTAATGAAGCAGACAGGATTCTTGAGAGAGTGGATATTCTTTGCAGAACTGCTGAGGAGGTGATGGATGCGCTGGATGAGAATGAGAAACAGGCATTTTACAGCATGGTTTATTATCCGGCGAAGGCATCCATGAATAACATAAAGCTTCATCTGTATGCCGGAAAGAATCACCACTATGCCGCACAGGGAAGAACAGTTGCCAACAGGTATAAGAAGCTTGCTGAGGAATGTCTTTGGAGAGACAGGGAGTATATTAAGGAGTTTGCGCAGTTTAGTGGCGGAAAATGGAACGGAATGCAGCTTGCCTCCCATATTGGATTTACCAAATGGAATGATGACGGCTGCAGAATGCCGGTACTCTGTGAAACTTATCCTGTGAGTGGCTTTAGGATGAATGTCTCAAGAAATAACGACAAGGCAATATATGATAAGGTATATGGTCCGCCAAAGGTTATAGAGATAGATGATTTTATGTATGCGGGTCACGACAAGGTGACTCTTGAAATCGCCAATGACGGAGATAAGCCGCTGCATTATAATATAACAGGAAGTAATATGGAGATTCCGGACTGGTTGTCATTGTCCAGCCATGAAGGGGATGTTGACGATTTGGAATTGGTGGATATTTGTTATCTTAATGAGAAGGCAGCAGAAGGTGATGTGAACTTGGCTTCCCTTAAGATAACTGATGGCAGTACAACAGTCATTGTCAACGTTAGCGCCAGGAGGCAGGAGGATACAAAGAACGAAGAGGGCTGTGTATTCCTAAGCCAGAAAAATACTCTTATTATGAGAGCAGACCATTATTACAGCAAATGTGATAAGCAGGCGGGCTGGAGAGTCATTGAAGGCTATGGGAAATATGGCGTAGGGTTAAAGAATTTTCCGGTGACATATAGGACATCATCACTATGTGAAGCTCCGAGTGTGAGCTATTGCTTTGATGTGGAAAGGGATGCTGAGTACACCATCAGATTTTTTATGACTCCAACCAATCCGGTTATAAAGGGACAGCGGGTTATGCTTGCATGCAGGGTGCATAGGTTGTATAATGAAACCGATTATTCAGAAGACATACAGGATGCAGAGTGGGTTGAGGTTCTTCCTGATGACTATAGAGCCGGTGACAATTCTGATGTTAAGTGGTGCCGTGGGGTGCTGTCACAGATACGTACTGCCGACATGAAAAAGACGCTCAGAAAAGGAAGAAATTTGCTTACGATATACGCAACGGAGCCGGGAATGGTGCTCCAGCAGATAGGAGTATATTCGGACGGCGGTGAGAACTATTATGCTTATCTTGGACAACGGGAAAGTAAATTTACATCAGGAGGAATACAGTGACTAATCCATTATTAATGAGTGACTTCCCGGATCCGGACGTTATTCGTGTAGATGACACCTATTATATGCTATGCACGACAAAGCATTTTATGCCGGGCGGAGTAGTGATGAAATCATATGACCTTGTTAACTGGGAAATAATCAGCTATCTTTTTGATAAGTTGGAAAGCAGTCCTAAGCAGACCATGCAGGGGGAACAGAGCTTTTACGGACATGGAATGGACGGCGGATGTATAAGATACCACAAGGGTAAGTTCTATGCATGCTTCTGTGGCAGCGATATGGAATATGCTTATTTGTATACTGCAGAGCATGCGGAGGGTCCTTGGACTGCCGAAAAGATTAATCAGGAGATATACGGATGCTCCCTGTTATTTGATGATGAGAGGGTATATATTGTATTTGGCTACAGAAGAATATTTATTCAGGAGATGAAGCCTGACCTTTCAGGACCGCTTGAGGGAGGATTGTTCAGACTGCTTCTTGAAGACAAAGGGAATGTATATGTGTATTTCGGCGGAGCCCGTATTAATAAAATTAACGGCAGATACTATTTGACTGTGATGAACTGGCCGAAGGATGGGGAGGCAATCAGAACCCAGTATTGTTTCTTCTCTGATTCCTTAGAGGGTGAATTTACAGGAGGTGTTGCGCTCTGCACCGATAACGGATATAACCATCAGGGCGTTGCCTGCGGCGGTATAGTGGATACACCGGAGGGTGATTATTATGCCATGCTTTTCCAGGACAGGGGTGCCGTTGGAAGAATGCCAGTGCTGGTTCCTGTGAGCTTTGAGGATGGGGTGCCGGTATTTGGAACACGGGGAAAGGCTATTCCTGATTTTAAGACAGTGAGCACAAGACCGGAATACAAGTATGAGCCGGTGGTGTGCAGTGATGATTTTGATAATAAGAAGGATTCTCGGGGGAAATATGAATTAAAAAAGCAGTGGCAGTGGAATCATGAGCCGGCCAATAAGCTGTGGTGGGTTAATGACAGGGGAGGTCTTTGCATCAAGACCGGCAAAATCAGCACTAATCTTATTCAGGCGCGAAACACTCTTACACAGAGGTGCATTCAGCCCTATACGGACGTAATGGTGGAGCTTAATGCAGAATACCTTAAGGAAGGGGATTATGCGGGACTCTGTCTGCTACAGGGTTGTTACGGCTTAGTTGGCGTGACAAAAGAGCTTAACAGATATTATCTTGTGGTAATCACAAAAAGCATAAGGGAGAATTCAATGGCAGAGGTACTTCCTGACTATATGCCGGGAACGATACAGGAGAAGATTCTTCTTGATGAGCCTTCCGTAACCGTTCGTATTAGGGCAGATTTCGATAACATGAATGATACTGCGCTTTTCTATTATAAGAAGAGTAATGAATTCATTCAGGTGGGACATAAGCATGAGTTGTACTACAAGGTTGACCATTTCACCGGATGCAGGGTAGGAATGTTTGTATACGCCACCAAGGAAATCGGCGGGCATGCTGTGTTCAAACGGTTCAGATACGCCACCTAATTGTTCGGAATCTTTGCACGATATTCGCTTGGGGTACAATTGGTCTCCTGCTTGAATATTCTGTTAAATGTAGAAATGCTTGAAAAACCGGATTGCAGTGCAATCTCGGTTATTGACAATTCAGGTTTGCATAAAAGCACCTGAGCTGCTTTTATGCGCCTGTGCGTCAGG
>CAMAKT010000266.1 GCA_945836135.1 uncultured Clostridia bacterium
ACCTTGATGATGCTGCTAAGCGTTACGGCATGGAAGGCAACTATGTTGCAGGTGCTAACATCGCAGGCTTTGAGAAGGTTGTTAACGCTATGCTTGCGCAGGGTGTATGCTAATCTGACATTTTTCTACTAAGGACAATTAATTACGGCGCTTCCACAATGGAAGCGCCGTTTATTTACAAAAAATCAATTATTAGTGCAGCTTTCTGCAATATTATCATATACTTTTAATGCATCCTCAATATTGTACTGAACTGTTTTGTGGTTACCATCAGCCTTGGCAGTCACAAGAATATACTCTCTTCCGTTTACATTTGCAAGACTTGCAAGACATAGTCCGGCTTTCTGCGTATAGCCTGTTTTGCCGCCAAGTATTTCACCTTGCAAAAGCTCTGTGCTGTCCAGATTTTTAAACATTGTACTATACATGGTAAACCCCTCAGGATGGATATTTGTTGACGACACGGTATATCTGTGACTGGTAAAAATGCTGCGAAACTCCTCATTTTCCAAGGCATAGCGCAAAAGCAGCGCCATATCCCGGGCTGTAGAATAATGCTTTTCATCATGAAGTCCTGTTGTGTTGGTGAAATTGGTATTCACCATGCCAAGCTCCCGCGCTTTTTCATTCATCATGTCCACATATTTATCCTCTGAGCCCGCTATATATTCTGCATAAGCAATACAACACTCTGCCCCCGATGGCAGAAGCATACCGTAGAGTAAATCCCTAAGTGTTACTATCTCTCCCGGCTCGAAGCCCGCTAATGATGCATTCTCCAAATACAACATTGAAAAGAGTGTTTCAGGTAAGGTTAATGTACTGTTCAAATCCTCCGTATTCTCAATCGCAACCATTGCCGTCATAATCTTAGTGAGGGATGCCGGATACATCCTTTGTGTGCCCCTGCACTCTCCTATAATTTCCCCTGTATCCATATCCATAAGCACCGCATATCTGCTATGCAGACACGGCAATCCTGAACCCGACGCTTTCTCGGAGCGCAAAACTGTTACTATGCGTAT
Source organism: uncultured Clostridia bacterium (assembly GCA_945836135.1). Taxonomy (GTDB): domain Bacteria; phylum Bacillota; class Clostridia; order Lachnospirales; family Lachnospiraceae; genus CAG-882. The sequence goes on from CAMAKT010000266.1 coordinate 1,026, forward strand.
TGTTACCGTACAGCAAACCAACATAACCACTGCAACAGCAAGCATCCGAATCACTCTTTTTATGCTGAGTCTATTTTTATTTTCCATAATTCCAAGCCCCCTTTTGACTATAGTCTAGCAGAATAAAGGCTTGTGAATTTTAAGATTATCATAAGCATTTCATAAGAAATAATTAAGACTGTGGTAACCTTACACAAAAACAGGTCTGTTCATTCTCACTTGATACCGTAATACTTCCTCCATGGAGCATAACAATATCCTTTGCTATGGCAAGGCCCAGGCCTGCGCCTCCCGTATTGCTGCTTCGCGCCTCATCAAGGCGGAAAAATTTTTCAAAAAGAGCATCTATTTTCTTTGACGGTATCGTTCTTCCCCGATTTGTAAAACGTATACATACCTCATTTCCTGCAATCTCCGCTGATATCTCTATCGCCGTATTCTCATAGCTGTAAGCTATTGCATTTTTTAGTATATTATTAAAAACACGGGCAAGCTTTTCTGCATCCGCATATAGCTTAAGCCCTTCGTCCGCCCTAAGTACTATACTGTTGCCGTGGGCACCAAGAAGCGGATAAAACTCATCCGACATCTGTACCAGCATATAGTATAAATCAATCCATTCCTTATCCAACTCAATATGCTGCAGATTATATCTTGTAATCTCAAAAAACTCATTTATCAGTTTCTCAAGACGGTACGCCTTGTCAAGCGTTATACGTATGTACTTCTCCTGTTGTGCCTTCGGCATATCAGTTGCTTCATTTAGCAGGTTCAAATACCCTATAACCGATGTAAGTGGAGTTTTCAAATCATGCGCAAGATAAGTTATCATATCATTTTTTCTTACAGCTTCATCCTTGAGTACCTGCTCATTATGCCTCATAGCTGCTTTTATCTCCACTATCCTCGCAGATACAGGCAGATATTCCTTAGGGAAAATATCCGAAGCTTCCTTTTCCTGTGACATGTATGTATGAATCATATCTCCAAGCTCATTCACCACTTTTCTTAGCTTTCTTCCGTTATTGAAATAAACCGCTGCATTAATAATACATATCGAAACAACTACGATGACAATACATAAGCACAGTAAAAGCCTCTTTACCGCATACCAATCAGGCTGATACACTATGTATGAATCTGCTATTTCTTTTTCGGTCATATAATTATCCGTAAACCAATCTACAAAAACACCGTTAAACACATCATCAAACAGATAAAACACACCAATGCACATCAAGCCTCCTGCCAATATGCTTATCATGAGTCTAATAAATGTTGACATATTAATACGCTTCAGTATTCTAGCTTTCAATTTTGTAACCACACCCCCAGACTGTTTTTATGTACTTGGGATTTTCAAAGGAATCCCCCATTTTCTCCCTAAGATGCCGGATATGCACTGTAATAGTATTATTACTTTTGCTGTAATACTCATCCTTCCATATCCTATGAAACAACTCTTCTGCACTAACCACATTTCCCTTTTCCCTGCACAAAATTTGCAATATCGAAAATTCCGTCGGAGTAAGCGTAAGCGGCTTCTCATTAAGTGTACATTCATGTGTACTGACATTAAGCACCAGTCCCGAAAAAGCTATTATCTCTTCATCTTCCCTTGCATTGTACAGCTTATATCGTCTGAGCTGTGCCTTAATCCGCGCTACAAGTTCAAGAGGCAGAAAAGGCTTAGTAACATAGTCATCAGCTCCCAGCGTCAGCCCATTAATCTTATCTGTTCCATCACACCTGGCGGTCAACATTATTATAGGATAGTTATGTTCCTCCCTTATCCTGCAACACAATGCAAAACCATTAATTTCCGGCATCATAACGTCAAGCACCGCCAAATCAAGCTGCTCCCTTTCGATGCACTCCAAGGCTTTCTTAGAATCATAGAACTTGAAAACCTCAAAACCTTCATTCCTTAAATATAGTTCTACAAGGTCCGCTATCTCCCTTTCATCGTCCACAATCAATATTTTCTCTTTCATAATAACCCCCATATATACAGTTATATAGTTATTCTACCACATGACGGAAGAAAAATATTTAAGAAAGTATTAAGATTAATAATATATGTAAAATTGTTCACATAAAATCAAAACACCCGCAGGTAAAAGCCTCTCTCCACACGGCTTATACTTGCGGGTGTTCTGTTATCATTTATCTGATATACCCCTTCCTCTTATGTAATC
>CAMAKT010000267.1 GCA_945836135.1 uncultured Clostridia bacterium
GCAGAAAGAAAAAAAGCAATCCTGCAACTTGTCCTAAAACAATTAATTTAACAATTAATTTGAAAAAATATAATTATTTTCTGAAAACAGACGATAAACTATATAGGTTATTTTAATTTGTTACATCATTTCGGGAGGAAATATGGGGTACATATTAACTGTAAGGTGCGAAGATTGTGGGAATGCGGAAGAATTCTACATAGGACAGGGTATGAAGGACTGGGATAAGAATGTGGTTCTGACGAATTTTACAGATAACAGAGTACGAAAAGCTCTGGATAAAGCCGAAAGCTGGAGCTTCCGATGGAAAATAGGCGTATGCGACGACTGCAAAAAGTTTCTTCGAGTGCCGGTATTAGATATTTTTGATAAAGAAAAGAAGGAACTAACAGATGCCACCTGTCAATGCGGAAGGCAGATTACGAGTGTGCTAGATGATTCTGATGAATATAAGAATCTGCAGCTTGCATGTCCAAAGTGCGGTGGAGTAATGAAGGCTCATACTACAGGATTCTGGGATTAAGGAGAAAATAACAATGGTTATTACGCATAATCTGTCAGCGGCAAATACAAGAAACAGGATTAAAAATGTCTCTACATCAATTGAAAAGAGTTCTAAAAAATTAAGCTCCGGTTACAGAATTAATACTTCTGCAGATGATGCTGCAGGATTATCAATCTCCGAGAAAATGCGTGCACAGATTCGTGGCCTTAACCGTGCATCCAAGAATGCCCAGGATGGTATCTCATTTATTCAGACCGCAGAGGGCGCCTTAGAGGAAGTGCAGTCAATGCTCAAGCGCTGCAAGGAGCTTGCAGTTCAGGCGGCGAACGATACCAATACAGACCTGGATCGTAAGGCAATTCAGGAGGAAATTGACCAACTAACCGAACATATTGATAAAATCGCAGATACAACTCAGTTTAACACTATGAACGTCTTTTCCAAGACCGGGGCCAGTCCGGATGTAGCTGCTGCTTTGACACCATCATCGGAGAAAGCCCTTACAATAAATGTGGAGTGGTCATTTGTAGACAGCGGTGGGAATGTTGTTTCCGTGGATGCAAGTCAGGCGGTTGGAACAGATACAAGCTATAAGGATTCGGATTTTGCAAAGTTTGTTGAGAAAGCAGCGGCAGATGCAGTTGCAGGATTATACAGTAATTATGGAACCAGTTTGTTCAGTGCGGCATCCAATAATATCAATATAGGACTTAATCTGGCTAATATTGATGGTGTGGGAAGTACGTTGGCATCAGCGGCACTCAGCATGACATGGGGCTCAAATTCCGGTGGCCAATATACTACCATGTCCTATACTCTGAATATTGATACATCAGATTATGACATGAACACATTTGCAACCATGAACGATGCGAAAAAGGCAGACCTTGCCGCCACCATAGCACATGAAATGACTCATCTCGTAATGTATGACACAGTTACCGACGGAATGCTTTCGGGAAATACAAAGACATTTCCGAAGTGGTTTGTTGAAGGTATGGCACAGACCTCCAGCGGAGATAATGGCTGGGTGTCAGGCACGCTGCAATCAGGTTCAAACGATACTGCTATTAAGAATTATATGGCGCAGCTTAAAACAATGCCTTATGGCGCCGGTTACCTTGGTACAATGTATCTTGGCTATGCTGCAAGCGAAAGTACTTCCACAGGCAATTTACAGGCTGATATTGTAACAGGTCTGAATAAGATTTTTACGTCTCTTACGCGCGGAAAAAGTCTGGACGAGGCTATTAAGGAAAATACATCATACTCCGGTCAGTCTGCCTTCGAGGCCGGCTTTTCGGGAGCTGACAGTGCATCCCTTGATTTTGTTACAGCATTACTTAATGACAGAGGCAGCGGAACAGGCGTAGATGCAGGAGCAGGATCGCTTCTGGCTGCAAGTCTTTCACAGACGGAAGCTGCTGCTTTTGCACCTTCTTCACTTTCCGGTACCAGTAGTTATTATGTTGTAAAATCAGATAATACGAGGTATATGAATGCATACGGCTCAGGTTATACATTTCCACCTAAGTCCACAGGAACTGCAGCCGATTCCGGCAAAGCGCTGAATCTTCAGGTGGGTTCTCTGTCCGGGCAGAAAATACAGCTTGAGAGATATAATGTATCTACAGAAAAATTGTTTGATTTCGGAGTAATATCCGTAACAAATCATGCCAGTGCGAGTGCTTCGATATCAATTATAGATAAAGCTGACCAGAAGATATCCAATGTCCGTTCCTATTACGGAGCATTACAGAACAGGCTTGAACATACTATAAATAATCTTGATAATACATCAGAGAATACCCAGAATGCAGAGTCTTCCATTCGTGACATTGATATGGCAGAAGAGATGGTTGAGTATTCAAAGAATAATATTTTATTGCAGGCAGGACAGTCCATTCTTGCGCAGAACAACCGCACCCCTGAGAGCGTACTGAGCCTATTGCAGTAATGTAATAACTAGCATTTGAAAGGTCTAATTAAGATTTCTATCACCGGCAATCAAATCATTGTCGGTGATTTCTGTGTCACTATGGAGGTAAGATTGCATGCGCTATACCATTAATCAGATAATTGAAGGTGAGGATGAATTAATCCTTAACTATCAGCAAATCAATTCAGAAGTAGAAGCGGTGCTTGTATTTATGGAGAAGCATCAGAAAAAGCTCATGGGAAAAAGTAACGGTGAAACAGTATTATTCTCGCCCCAGGAGATTTTGTATGTGGAGAAGGTGGATGACAGAACCTTTGTTTACACGGCTGATAAGGAAATTCAAATGGATATGTCATTATATTCCATTGAACTTCTATTAAATGATGAACATTATTTTCGGTGCAGCAAATCCATGATAATAAATGTTTACAAAGTGGAGCGGTTAAAAAGCATGGCCTCGAACAGGATAGATGCTACACTTGTAAGTGGGGAGCATATTATAATTTCACGTACCTATGCTTCGGACTTCAGAAAATTGCTGAGAGGAGAATGAGCATGAACAAGCCATCATTATGGGAAAGATATTTAACAAAGGAAATCGGAATTGAATTTAAAGCCTGCCTCTATTTTTTCGCATTATTGTTTTTCTACTGCGTTTATAGGCTGTGTGTAGGGCTTACGGTGGCGGATATTATTCATATGGCTGAGATGATTTTTTTAGCCTATATTGTAGGGTATATTCAGGTATTTCTGCTCTGGAACTTTGACGAGGCT
>CAMAKT010000268.1 GCA_945836135.1 uncultured Clostridia bacterium
ATTGCTTTAGCATCATGTTCACGTATAGCTTCATTAACTATTTCAATAATTCCAAGTTTTTGTAATGGCTGTTCTAAAATTTGTGGAATCTTAATATCTATTAATCCCTCGTTGTTTTCAAAACAACTACATAGTTCATAATATGAGAGATCAATATATTCAACACATATTTTTTCCTGACTACTATCTACAAGCCTATATGATGTTCTTATCTTTGTCTGACCATGCATATTTTCAAGACACTTCTCTCTCAATTCCATGTTGACCTTTTCACTAAATAAGCTTGTAATCCATGTTGTCTTACCTGCCATGGATTCCCCAATTACAGTCAGTTCCACATTTTTCATGTCCATCAAGTGATTCATAATGTCCTCCTTAAATATGTACAAAATATGTAAAAATAACCAAGTTTATTTTTAGTCTATCATAGTGTATCATCTTAAACAACCGGAATATTATACTTTTTCAATGTTGCTGAAAGGACATGATAAGGCACTTTATCATCTTTCCCCTGAAGCCCATATTATCCAGATACAACCATATGTCAGGCATTAATTAAACATACCACCTATTATGCAATGCCGTATAATTCCCTCTTTCATCTATACCACCAATTCTCAAACTGTTCTCATATCTTTCTTTTTCTTTTGCAAGAACCAAATCTAAATACTTCTTCTCCTCTTCAGTCATAGGTCTACTGCCCTGACTATCATGAAGCTGCTTATTTCTACAAAAGCATCTATGTTCTTCTGCTATTTTCCACCTCTCATCATCCGGAAGTGCTGTATATTCTAAGTAACTCATATTCTTATTCTCCCTTAACCATTGCCTAAGTTTCATATACTGCATACCTCCAAATTCTACATAGTACATCTTCAAAAAAGTATCTCTACACAATAAATTACCATACTTATTTCTATATTCAAGAGTTCATTTTCAGTAATTTTGCAACATAAAAAAAGCTTCAGCTGTCAATTAATTCAAAAACAGCCAAAGCCCCTATATCTCTTTTTACTCTATACCACTTATTTCTCTTCAATGAAATACAATCTCGAAGCAAAATCCGGAAAATGCCTTACCTCCTCCGAATAGCCTGTGGCTGCAAATGCCTGCTTAAGCTGTATGCCTGCTTCCATAAGCATATCCCCGTACAGCTCATAATCCTCTGTCTCTCCCGGCATGGTCACAAACCTTGACACCACATTATGAAGCAACGAGCCCTGCTTAATATGCACCGGTGAAGCAGTATTGATCAAGTCGCCGAATTCCTTCACACTGTATCTCAGCTTTCTGTTGTATATATGATATAATGCGTCCGCTTTAAGACCTGCAGCATAATATACCTCGCTCTGAGTGTTGGCCTTTACCAGCTCCTGCAGAACAAGTCCCACCGCCCTGCTGCCATCCTCCTCTGCAACGGTCCATTGATGGATATTTCCTGTGCGCTGACGATATAATGTACCGAACTGCATCGTATGGCGCCATTTCTTATAGATTGTTATCTGTTCCCTTATCTCTGCAAGCTCCTCCTTCGTCATATCTGCGAAATTGCATTCATAGCCGCATATTCCGAATGCTGCCACATTGAATCTGGTGGAAAGCGGGGTTACCCTAAGCGTCTGATGGTTAGGACATGCCGAGACATGGGCTGATACCACGGACATAGGATAACCATAGCTTAAGCCCTCCTGTATATAGGTTCTGCATAGGGCATCCGTGTTATCACTGGCCCAGATCTGTGGAAAATAACAGAGAATCCCCAGGTCAAACCGATTACCTCCTGCAGAACAACCTTCAAAGAGAATATCCGGAAAGCGTCCGGTAAGCTCTCTCATGACTTCATATAAGCCCATAATATATCTGTGAGCCACTTCACCCTGTCTTTCCTTCGGAAGATACTGTGAATAATAATCAGAGAATATTCTGTTCATGTCCCACTTTACATAGGCTATATTAGCTGAGGAGAACACCTTGGTCATCTCCTCTATGATATATGCTCTCACATCCGGATTGCACAAATCAAGCAGTCTCTGATTTCTTCCCTCGCTGTGCTCTATCTTAGGATTAGTAATCGCCCATTCAGGATGTTTTCTGTAGAGATTGCTGTTTACATTCACCATCTCCGGTTCCACCCAAATGCCGAAAGCCATTCCCAGACCATTGACCTTATCGCAGATACCCTTCAGTCCTCCCGGAAGCTTCTTAGAATTCACATACCAGTCTCCTAGGGAGCGACTGTCATCATCCCTCTCACCGAACCAGCCATCGTCCATGACCAAGAGCTCTATTCCTACGTCACGCCCTGCCTTAGCAAGCTCATACAGCTTTCTTTCATTGATTTTAAAGTAGGCAGCCTCCCAACTGTTGAGCAGCACAGGACGTTCCTTATATTGCCAGCTTCCACGGATAATATGCCTTCTCACGAATTCATGCATATTGTGACTCATGCCATTGAATCCTTCTGTAGAGAACGTCATAACTGCTTCCGGACTCTCAAAGAAGCTACCCGGTTCAAGAAGATAGTTAAAGGACTGAGGGTTGATTCCCGTAACAATTCGTGTAGTGCCAAAACTCCCAACCTCAACAGCTTCATAATGGTTGCCACTGTATATGAGATTGAAGCCCATGCATCTGCCATGATTCTCAGTGGTATTCTTGTCTGACAGCATCATAAAGGGATTGGCTCTGTTAGATGATGTTCCTGTATAAGAAAAGTTCACATGCTTTCCGGCGGTGATTACGGTATCATGCCTTCCCATTTCCCTTGCCCAGGCTCCGTTGAAGGTGGTAAACACATACCCGGTATCATCAATATCCATCATCATGCTCATGATACGTCGGATATTTACATTATCGTCGCTGTTATTAACCAGTCGACATCCACGTCCAATTATATCTCTCTTCTCATATACATAGTAAAATAATTCCAAGGTCATTCCATAGTTTTTATCCCTAAGAATTATCTTAAGCTGTTCCACCTCATCATCATTCCCATAGGATGAGGGTAATGTATCCGGATAATCCCTGCCTTTTTTTATCTCATAGCTGTCATACAGGAAGTCCGATGTAAAGGAGCCATCTGCATGTACCAGTTCGATAAATGGTTCCCTTATGTCCCCCTTACCATAAGAGGACATTTCAAGTCTTGCAGCCTCAAGTGTAAATGCCACATTATCATTTGAGTAGCTTATGGTATTCCCCGCCGGGGTTGTCTGCT
>CAMAKT010000269.1 GCA_945836135.1 uncultured Clostridia bacterium
TCAGGCTCATGAGAACAAGAAAAAGAACCTGAAAAAAATCAAGGATTCTTTTGGTAAAAGAGCTGCTAAGAATTATTATCATGAAGAATTTGAGAATATTTCCCACGGATTTTATCTGCAGGAAAATGATTCAAATATAATTGATGATATTACGTGGAATGACATGAATATGGATGAAATATTCCGGAATATGGATTCCACAGCTTCTTCCCTTGGGCAGGAAGCGCTGTATTCAATGCTCAGAAAGCCCATTATAAGTGATGAGGAGTTAAGTGAGCGCAAAAGAATTATGGATTATTTTGCAGAGCATGAGGAAGAACGAACCACGCTTTCATATACTTATTCCAATTTTGGCTACAGCAAAAAAATGTCCGTTGCAGATTATATCGAAAGTCTGGAAGAATGTGAGCATAAGTCCATTGTACCACACATTGCAATGATGCTTATGTTTTTTGCAACGCTTATATATTGCCTGTGCTTTAATGTTGTGGCGGGAATGTGGGCTGTCATTATTATTGCGGCATTGAATATCATATCATATTTCAAATTCAAGGCGGATATAGAGACATATTTTATATGTATCAAGCAGATTTTTTCCATGTGTGTATGCGCAGAAAATGTGCTTCGCCTCAACATAAACGGCATTTCGGGATACAATGATGAAATCGAAGGATACTTAAAGGAATTATCAGGTGCAAGACGGTTTTCATGGATAATGTCCACAGGAAAGGGGGGCATACTTGAATTTCTGCTGGACTATGTCAGAATGATAACACATCTTGATATTGTAAAATTCTGTATGGTAGTCAATACCCTCAATCAAAAGAAGAACACGGTATGGGCGCTATACAACAGGCTTGGATACTTCGACGCATTGATAGCCGCTGCCTCCTATAGGACATATCTGCCTTACACAACTGTGCCTGTATTTGATGAGGGGAACGGACTTCGTTATGAGGTAAAGGACTTATACCATCCTCTTATTGAGAATCCGGTGACAAGTTCAATCAGAACCGGTGGCTCTGTTTTAATAACCGGCTCTAATGCTTCCGGAAAGTCTACATTTTTAAGAGCTGCGGGAATCAATGCAATTCTTTCACAGACCTTGTATATATCCACCACACATGGCTACAAGGGCAATCGATTCCGCATATATTCTTCTATGGCGCTTAAGGACAACCTTCTGAATAATGAGAGTTATTACATGGTAGAGATTAAGTCATTGAAACGCATTATGGATGCAGCAAAGAACAGTGAAAACGGAACACATTATCCTGTTTTATGTTTTATTGATGAGGTACTACGGGGAACCAACACTATAGAGCGTATTGCCGCATCCTCACAGATTTTAAAAAGTCTTGCAATGACCAATACAATCTGTTATGCAGCGACTCATGATATTGAGCTGACCAACATCCTGGAGAGAATATTTACCAACTATCATTTTACCGAGGACATCACCGACAATGATGTACATTTCAGCTATGAGCTTTTGAAGGGCAGAGCTACCAGCCGCAATGCAATTAAGCTTTTAGGATTATTAGGTTATGATGCGGCCATTTTAAAACAGGCAACAGAAGCGGCAAAGCACTTCGAAGAAAGCGGAGTATGGAGCGTAGAATAAAATATTTAAAATGCAAAGGAGATTAAAACTATGTACGAGATGAAAGATGAGTATCTGACAGGAATTGAATTCATTGATAATGAGCACCGAAGACTTTTTGAGATTGCGAATGAGGTGTATGAATTGAGTGTAAATGAATTCATCGCTGATAAGTATGACAATATCAAGGATGTATTAAGGGAACTGCGGGAATATACCAAGTTGCATTTTACTCATGAAGAAGAATACATGAAGAGCATCAATTATAAGAAGATATTTTCTCAGATAATAGAGCATAAGGAATTTGTTGATAAGTTGGATGAACTTGACATAGACAGTCTGGACGAGAATTCAGATGAGATGATAAGTGAGATTTTGGAATTCTTAACAAATTGGCTTGTAAATCACATACTATATAGTGATAAGCAGATAGGGAAATAACGGATTATTTCAGATAATCCGCTATCTCCTGAAAATGTATGTCTGCATAAGTGTAACCCTCATTATATATGCGGTCAAGCTTTGTGAGATCCCTTTCTGTACGGCTTACATCCGCAATATTCTTGGGGCGTATAACAAATACATCACCGTTTTTTTCAGCCCCCGCAAGTCTGTCAAGGCAGTTATTATAATTGTCGGTACGATGCTTCATAGCTTCACAAAAGGCAGGGTATTTTCTGTAAAAAATATTGATTAAGTGTGAGATTGGTTCAGTCGATTTGCGGTAGTCAGCCTGTCTTGTGAGAACTACAACAACTCTGTCACATCCTTCGGCAAGTGCTTTCTCGTATGGAATCGAATCACTTATACCGCCGTCCATATATGGCTTTCCGTCAATCATCACTATAGGGAACAGAAAAGGAAGGGCACAGGTGGCAATGAGAAGCTTATTATCCTTATCATCCCGGGGAACCGAAAGATATTCCGGTTTACCTGTTTCTAAGTTGGTCACAACAGCATAAAACTCGCATGGATTATTTCTATATGTCTCATAATCAATGGGAATAAGCTTGTTTGGTATCTGGTTGTATGCAAAATCAAGCCCGTAATAGCACCTGTTATTAAGCTTTAACATATTATTAAATCCCATATAACGCTTATCATTCATATATCTGTCAACTATCTGTTTGTTGCGCTGCTTCTGGCGGGACACAAAGGAAGCACCCCAGGCAGCTCCGGCCGAAACACCTATTATGTAATCAAACATCAAATCATGCTCTAAAAATGCATCTGTGACACCGCAGGAAAAAAGTGTCCTGTTAGCGCCGCCTTCTAATACCAGTCCGGTTTTCATCCAAATTAGTCTCCTCTGATTTCAAATATAACTAGGCAATTGCGAAACTCTGTGATTAATACCGGACGTTGCGCAATTTTACTATATTACCGCTAGGCACGCTCTCGCTGCTTGCTGCACACAGCGGTGCATAAGCGGCTAAAATACAGCCGCTAAGCACCGGCGGCAGCAAAGCACCTAGCTTGCAATATAGTAAAATTACACAACTGTTCAGTAATAAATCATAGTTTCGCAAACACCTATTTTATTTATATTTATCAACATTCTTAATAAAAAGTGGTTGGTGGTTATCGACCT
>CAMAKT010000270.1 GCA_945836135.1 uncultured Clostridia bacterium
ATATGTATTATAAACTTCTATATCAATCTTGTTATTAGCCAGCATTTGTTCTGACCAGAATTGCAATGTCTCCACTGCAATCGAAATTTTTTCCAATTCTTCTTGAATATATACAAAATCTTTTATTTCTTCATCTTCAATTACGCCATCGGCTGTAATCTCAATGAGACGTTCTTGTTTTCTATGCATAGCATTTAAAGAAGCGACCATTTCGAGAACGATTTGAGATAAATCTTTTACTTTTATTTCAGGGACGTATTGTTTTCCTATTGGGCACTCATTGGCACAATAATAATTACAAAGACTAGGTTTTTTATATGCTTCTGACATTGCAAGCACCTCATCCGCACGTGGCAATGACTTTTCATTCTCAATCTTTTCAATTCTCTCCGGAGGCATTGAACCTATAACCTCACTTGCCTTTTCCCTTGTAAGACCAAGTTCCTCCCTGCGTACTTGATATACGTTTTTATTCTCCTTAACCGACACTCTACCCATAGTAATTAACCTCTCTTATGTGAGCACTGCACAATCTACTGTATATATCCGATTGAATCAGTGCGATACTTAAACACAATGCATAAAAAGTTATAATAGTATGATACCATAAAGAACAGAGTTAATCTACTAAATTTGAATTATCCCACAGCATCCTTCATGCTCTTCACATACTCGCCCACATACTTCGGTGCGTCCTTGCCATGCTCTGCAACAATTTTTATTATGGCACTGCCCACAATTACGCCGTCGGAAACTGCCGCCATCTGGGACGCCTGCTCAGGTGTGGATATGCCAAATCCCACTGCACAAGGTATATCTGTGTTCTCCTTAATCATCTTCACAATCTCACCGATATTGGTTGTAATCTTGGAGCGCACTCCGGTTACCCCCAGTGAAGATACAAGATAGATAAAACCTTCTGCCTCCTTCGCAATCATGGCTGCGCGCTCATGGGAGGTAGGTGCGATGAGAGAAATAAGTTCAACACCATTTTTTTTGCAGATAGGAAGGAACTCGTTCTTCTCCTCGTAAGGAATATCCGGCAGGATAAGCCCGTCAATTCCGATTTCCCTGCAGATTGATATGAACTTTTCACTTCCATAGGAAAATACCACATTGGCGTAGGTCATGAATACCATGGGTGTGCTTACTTCTTTTCGTATTTCCCTTACAAAGTCAAAAATCTTGTCCGTTGTAACTCCGCCTGAAAGTGCACGGATATTGGCTTCCTGAATAACCGGACCTTCTGCTGTCGGGTCGGAAAAAGGAATTCCAAGCTCAATAATGTCCGCCCCGTTTGCACTCATTTCCTTAACAATTTCTGCTGTTGTCTCCAAATCGGGATCTCCGCAGGTTATAAATGGTATAAAAGCCTTTCCGTTACTGAAAGCATCTGTCAGTCTACTCATTGATATCCTCCCCTCTGTAGCGTGCTATTGCCGCACAATCCTTATCTCCTCTGCCGGATATGGTAATTACGATTATCTGGTCCTTATTCATTGCCGGTGCAATCTTCTTGGCATAGGCTACGGCATGAGCCGACTCTATGGCAGGAATGATGCCCTCCATCTTAGACAGGTACTCAAAGGCTTCCACAGCCTCTTCATCCGTCACAGGAACGTATTCAGCCCTTCCGATGTCGTGAAGGTATGCGTGTTCCGGACCGATTCCCGGATAGTCAAGACCTGCTGATATGGAATATACCGGAGCAATCTGACCATACTTATCCTGACAGAAATAGGATTTCATGCCATGGAATATTCCCGTTCTTCCCGTATTTACCGTAGCCGCCGTCTCGAAGGTATCTATTCCTCTTCCCGCAGCCTCACAGCCGATAAGGCGTACATTCTTGTCATTTATGAAATTATAGAAGGTTCCGATGGCATTGGAGCCGCCGCCGACGCATGCAATCACCGCATCCGGCAGCTTGCCCTCCTTCTCTAATATCTGCTCCTTGATTTCCTTGGAAATAACCGCCTGAAAATCACGGACTATTGTAGGGAAAGGATGTGGTCCCATAACTGAGCCTAAGCAGTAATGGGTGTCATCAATTCTGTTGGTCCACTCACGCATTGCCTCGGACACAGCATCCTTGAGTGTTGCCGTACCGGTTTTAACCGGAATAACCTCCGCCCCTAAAAGTCTCATTCTGTACACATTGAGGGCCTGCCTTTTGGTGTCCTCCTCCCCCATGAACACGACACATTCCATTCCCATAAGGGCTGCTGCCGTAGCTGTGGCTACGCCGTGCTGTCCTGCACCCGTCTCGGCAATGAGCCTGGTCTTACCCATCTTCTTTGCAAGAAGTGCCTGACCTAATACATTGTTAATCTTGTGGGCGCCTGTGTGGTTTAGATCCTCTCTCTTAAGGTATATCTTTGCACCGCCCAGAGCCTTTGTCATCTTTTCAGCAAAGTAAAGACGGCTCGGACGATTGGCATACTCATTAAGAAGTGTATTAAGCTCCGCATTAAATTCAGGGTCATCCTTATAATGATTGTATGCCTCCTCCAGTTCGATAACTGCATTCATAAGTGTCTCCGGAATGTACTGTCCCCCGTGCTCTCCGAACCTTCCGTTCCCGGTGCTTCCAGTGTAGAAGCTTTTATTTGATTCTGCCATTTTCAATCCTCCTATTTATCTATACTGCGTACTGCCTTAACAAAGGCTTTCATTTTCTCGTAATCCTTATATCCGTCAGTCTCAACTCCCGAACTGATATCAACTGCAAATGGTTTAATATTCTGCAGAATTTCCTGCACATTGTCATTATTGATGCCCCCTGCAAGGAAGAACAGCCGCTTCGCCTCCTTTACATACTGCCAGTCAAAGCTCTGACCTGTGCCGTATCCGTTGTCTAACAGCACATAGTCAGCCGAGGACACATTTGCAAGCTGTACATCCTCGCTGCGCCTTACCTTATATGCCTTGATAATCGGCACATCTGTGAGCCTGCGAAGAGTCTGTATATATTCCTCATCTTCATGCCCGTGAAGCTGTATCATGCGGATAATGCCCTCATTGGCAAGTCCTGCTGCAAAATGGGCATCCGCATCCACAAATACACCCACCGGAACTATTTTCTTCTCAAGCTTCCCGGTAAGCTCTGCTGCCTGCCCCGGTGTAACATTGCGTCTGCTTTTCTCCCAGAA
>CAMAKT010000271.1 GCA_945836135.1 uncultured Clostridia bacterium
GAAAATAGATAATAATATCAAAAGATATTTAACAAAGAAAGAGGGGATACAATCATGAGAAAAAAACTTAATATTATTGTAGCAGTTGTTCTTACAATGCTGGCTGTTATCGGAGCACCTACTAATGTATTTGCAATGACTGATGCAGGAAATTCGATTATGCCGTATGATTATGATTATTCAGGAAGCTCCACAGAGGACTTTAGTATTAGGGTAACTGCAACGGGGGTTTATAATGCTCTTGTTATTGTAAGAGGCAGTGTGATGCTTACATACGAATGGGATGAGGGGTATGCTTCTACATTCAGAGGTGGTAGCGGTTATGCTTATGTTTCAGCGGTACCTGGCAACATATCACAGGACGGATGGACAGCTACTATAAATGTAGCCAGAAATACAGGAAGTAGCATAGTGTTTAATGTGGTGGTGTATAAAGATGGAAGTGCTGTAGGAAGTGCAGAAATTTCCTACCATGTGGACGAATATGGTCAGGTATCTTAAGACCATATAGGATATTTTATATAACTGATATAACAAAAGGGCACGGATTTATGTGAACTGTAGAGCGGGAGGTTTAAAATACAGTTACAGACAAGCCGTGCCTTATGTAATGCTATGTAAGATAAAGGAGGAGCTTATGAATATGAGAAAATTAATAAGAAAATTTTTGACGATTATCCTAGCCACCGCAGTCCTTACAGGCTGCAGCACAAAGGGAAGCAAAATAGGTGAAAGCGCGGCAGGCACAGGTGAGCCGGTCAGCACAACCGAAGTTACAGGGAATCTTACGGACAAGTTCGGCATTGACAACGAATACTGGGACAATAAAGATTCATATACATGGATATTATCGGACAGCAGCACAGACTGGGAACTGCCGGAGGACTGTCAGCTTAATGGTGCGGTTATTAACGGGGAACATATCTATTATACTGTTGATGGTTTTGTTGATATGTTGGAGCTTGATACCAAGGCATATATCAGAGGATATTCCTTTGAATATAAGGATTTTTTCCTGCGATTGGAGCTGTCGGAGCTTGCAAATGCTGTAAAAGACTTTGCAGGCGAATTTTTGTATTTGTATGTGGATGCTTACTGTGAGGACAGTGAAGGCAATCTGTGCTTCCTTACGGAGATAAAGGATGGCATGGGCAAGCTTTCCTCATATCTGGTAACCTATAGAATTGAAGAGGATGTATTTGAATGTGTGCGCGTAAGCAATGATTTTCCGGAACGTAAAGGTCAGATATACAGCACGGTTAATAACTTTATTTTAGGGGATGACGGGCTGTACTATGCACTTGTTAACAATATGAATATATATATACTTAACAGGGATGGTGGCGTTGAGGGGATTGCATCCTCACAGGACGGCAAGATGATTGATGACATTTTCAGCTATGATTCATCAGTATGGTTCCCAGTGAGGTATAACGAAGGATACTATATATTTCGTATTGATGGGAAGGGGAATGTAACGGAAAGAAAACCGGGTTTCACATCATCAGGAGATATTCTGGGCAGCATTGCAGGCAAAATTGCAGTCAAGGGTTCTAACGGCATAACGGTATACAATCCTGAAACAGAAGAAAAGGATGACCTTTTTATGTGGATGGATGTGGACATGGTAAGCAATGATATAAATAATATTTTTGTAATATCGGATGGCTGCATAGTGGTAAAATGCTGGAACGGGGTGGACAGCTATTATTTACAGTACATAGAGAGAAAACCAAAGTCTGCTGTGGCATCACAGGACAGGGAAGAGCTGATTATGGGCTGTATGTATACCTCAACCTATCTTGAAAGAAATGTGGTGGCATTTAACCGGAGCCAGGATAAGTACCATGTGACCGTGAAGGCATATAATGACCGGTCGGATTATATATCCACTGAGGATGCGTTGACGAATTTCAATCTTGACCTCGTATCGGGGAAAGCTCCGGATGTAATGAATATTGATGATTTTGACATCTATAATCTGGCGGAGAAGGGAGCCATAGATGACCTTGGAAAGTATCTTGATGAGGATGCCGATATCAGCCGTGAGGACTGTTTGGAATCAGCACTTAATGCCTGTACAATTGACGGCATTCTGACAGCCATGCCTATTAATTTTTCTATTTATACCTATATCGGTGCTGCATCAGAGCTGGGAGGACAGCCGGGGTGGACACTGAAGGATATCAGTGCCTATATAGAGAATAATGACGACATGGCGCTGTTTAAATATTGGGATAGAAATTATGCTGCGAAGGAACTGCTTTCATACTCTATGGATGAATTTGTGGATTGGAACAATGGGGTATGTGACTTTACATCGGACAGCTTTACAGAGTTTCTAAATATACTTATGACACTTCCTGATGAGGTTGATTATTCTGTTGTGGATGACAGAAGCCAGGCTATGCAGTCATGTTTTGTATATACATTTCAGGGGCTTCAGGAGAGTAAGGTTATGTTTTGGGATGACTATGTGATAAAGGGCTTTCCTACAGCTGACGGGAGGGAACAGCACAATCTTGAACTGGCAGAAGCATATTCAATTATGTCCGGTTCAAAGCATAAGGAAGGGGCATGGGAATTCATAAAATTCTGCCTGCAGAGTGATATTGAAGGCGGTTTCTTCACCGCAAATAAGGCAAAGCTTCAGGCGATGATTGACGAGGAGCTTGCCCGTGCAGGAGAGGAGACGAAAAAGCAGTTATACACCAGTGAGGGTGCATTCTACTATCACTATGCCACACAGGAGGAGATAGACGAGGTACTTCGCATTATCGACCACGCCAGCCTTCATAAATCCCTTGATGATGACATAATAAATATAATAAACGAGGAGGCCAAAAGCTGCTTCACAGGCATTAAGTCCGTGGAGGAGGTCGGGAGAATTATACAGAACAGGGTGCAGTTATATCTTGATGAGCAGAATTGAATATGAATATCCATAATCCAATGAGATATAAAGAAATCGTGGAAATTAACATTTGGAGTTGAAATTTATAGAATGTTATATTATAATATACATGTGTACACGATATGGAGGAGGATTATGGGAAAAAAAGAAATGAAAAAAGTCATAATTGT
>CAMAKT010000272.1 GCA_945836135.1 uncultured Clostridia bacterium
GCTACGCTGCCCGGAATCGCCCTTCTCTCCGTACATTTATGAGCAGCATCCGGAGAAGATATACAATTACTTCTGCAGCTGATTGCCATATCGTCGATAGGGCTTATCGGCTTTTCTTCGGAATATACGACCTTAAGTCTGTCGACTCCCCGCTTCTTAAGTTCACGCCTCATCACCTTGGCAAGAGGACACACCTTTGTATCATATATATCTGCCACTCTGAACGCACTCGCATCAAGCTTATTGCCTGCGCCCATTGAACTGATAATCGGCACGTCCTTTTCCTTGCACTTCATCACAAGCTCAAGCTTGGCTGTCACCGTATCAACCGCGTCTACAACATAATCATAGCTCTCGAAATCGAATTCCGCCGCATTCTCCGGAAGGAAGAAGCACTTATGGACCGTCACATTTACGTCAGGATTTATATCCTTCATACGTTCTTCCATTACATCAACCTTATACTTTCCAACCGTCTTCCTTGTCGCAATAATCTGCCTGTTAATATTGGTCAGACATACCTTATCATCGTCAATCAGGTCAAAATTGCCCAATCCACTTCTTACCAAAGCCTCGCAGACATAACCTCCAACTCCACCAATGCCAAAGACCGCAACTCTGGAAGTTTTTAGCTTCTCCATTGCTTCTTCCCCCAGCAAAAGCTCTGTCCTTGAAAACTGATTAAGCATTGTTATTACCTCTATCTTACAAAACGATTCATACTATTAGCTTACCCGGTTTACCGAGCCGAATAACCCCATTTTCTCTGCAACAACTTCCTTCATTGCATTTATTTCATATGGTATAAGACCCACCATGGTCTTTGCACCTGCCGCAAGTCCTGCTTCGATTCCTGCCTTGCCGGCTTTATCTATATCTGTAAATATATTAACCTTACAGATACCCATGGATACCGCTGTCCGGAAATCGCTGTCCGATAGTCCGCTGCCTCCGTGAAGAACTAATGGCAAATTGGTCATTCCTGCAATCTTTTCAATTCTTTCAAAGTCCAATTTCGGAGGGAACTTGTAATCCCCATGGGCATTGCCTACTGCCACTGCCAGAGCATCTACTCCCGTCTGTGCAACGTATTCTCTTGCTATTTCCGGATCGGTATAATAATCGCTTGGATTCTCGAGCTTACCTGCACCATCATTGTCTCCGACATGTCCCAGTTCCCCTTCTACGGTAACTCCGATTGAATGGCATATTCTGACCATCTCCGCAACCTTTTCTACATTAGCCTCAAAGCTTAATGTCGAGCAGTCATACATAATAGAGGTAAATCCAAGCTTTATTGCCTCCATGCATCTGTCGAAGGTCAGACCGTGGTCATAGTGTACGCATACAGGTACTGAAGCTTCCTTCGCAAGTGGAATAAGGTAATCTGCGACCCTCTTAAGGTCCATTGCAGGAAGCAAAACCTCTGCCGTACCAACAATCACAGGCGAATGAAGCTCTTGTGCAGTCTCAATAACCGCTCTTGCCATTTCCACATTAACTGCATTAAAGAATCCTACACCATATCCGTTATCCTTTGCAGAACTCAATATCTCATCCATTGAAACCAACATATCCTGTCACCTCTGTATATTATTCATCATATTTTTTCCAGCCTGCTTCAATCCTTTGGCGTAGCTCATCAAGCGGCTTAATTCCACCGAGCGCATCAAATGAGGCCACACAGGAGGCACCCTCTGCTGTCGCAAGATGCATTGCCTCTTCTATCGGGCATCCTTCAAGCATTGCAGCCAGAAACGCCGCTATGCTGGTATCTCCTGCTCCGGTTCCCGATAGTATCCGTTCAGGAATATAGCTCCTTTCAAAGCCTTCTTTGTTAGACCATAGATTGGGATTTAATCCCGCTTTCTTTCCAACCGACCTGAGTACCTCCACGTCTCCGGTACGATAATACATTCCGGCTGCGCCGCACTTAATTAAGAGGATTTTGGCGCCATATGCCATACAAATATCGGCTAGCGGTTTTACATCCTTATCAATATCAAGTATCTCCGTGATATCTCTTCCGTCAGCTCTGTCGAACCAGTCCTTGAAGCGTTCCTTATCCAGCATGAAGCACAATTCCTCCACGCTCGGAACGAAGAAGTCCACATATGGAATCACATTTTGAAGAATTGTATTCCAATCCGCCTTCCCTGCCTCCGAATTCTCATCTACCGCAGCCATATCCAGAGATGTAGCAACGCCGTTATCTTTTGCTTTCTTCATGAGACAGACTAATTCCTTGCCCTCATTCTCATACATAGCTTTCATCAGGGGCGGGTAGCCAAAGTGAAGAAGTGACGCTCCTGCCAGCTCCTTCTCGGGGATATCTGCCGAACAGAACGTGCTGTTTGCGCCCGGATTGTGAAGAAAGATTCGGTCAATGCCGGGCATCGCAAGAACAACGGAATAAGATGTTGACTCGTTATCCGCTACAATCATTCCGGTCTTAGCGCCATATTTATCCAGGATGTTCAAGACCATCTCTCCAAAGGCGTCATTACCGACCTTGCCCATGAGTGAGACATCCATACCCAGAATCTTCATGGCAAGTCCTGTATTGGCTACAGTGCCTCCGGTGTGTACATTTACACCCTCCATCTCAATTAATTTGCCGGGAAGCATGATATCCGATATCTTCCCACCCTTTTCGGGAGGAAATAACGGAGTAATGTCCAAACATATATGTCCTGCGATAATTACCTTCTTGTTCATATTGCTGTGTATCCTTTGCTCCTGTGATTACCTATGTTCTATCTTACAACAATTTGAATCCCGGTAATCAACCGATGTTGCTTCCAATAATGTTCCCTGACTCCATTATATATTAAAAATGCGGCTACGAAAATATCGCAGTCGCAATAGGCTTCAATATGTTATACATCAAAAAGAAAACCGCAACTCCTCATAAAATGAGGAATTGCGGTTTGTATTTAAGTTTCTATGATACTAATCACAAGATTACTCGATGATGCTAGCAACACGACCAGAACCTACTGTTCTACCACCTTCACGGATAGCGAATGTAAGACCCTGCTCCATAGC
>CAMAKT010000273.1 GCA_945836135.1 uncultured Clostridia bacterium
AAAATAGTATAATCCTCTTAAATAAGCTTTACGCAGAAAGGTGGAACCGGGATGTCGGGTAAGAGAAGTATATATAAGAATCTCGCTTTGATTACCCAGCTTGGACTGAATGTCATGGTTCCTACATTTTTGTGTTTGTTTATTGGTATATGGATTGGAAAATTCATAGGAACATGGGTGGTCATCCCGCTGCTTTTTCTCGGAATGGCGGCAGGGATGCGCAACTGTTATATGATGGCGAAGAATGCATCACATGACAGCGCAGATGCTGACAAATCAGGGAAAGAGGTAAGTGATGGTGGACAGCACAAAGAAGACCATTAGAGAGGTACTGCTTGGGATAGCAATATATCTGCTTATCGCATCGGTTCCGGTTCTTATATTTACCAATGACAAGGTTAAGGGTGAGGGAGGACTCCTTATCGGAGGAGCTGCAGCGGTGCTGATGCTTTTTTCGATGAAATTGTCTATAACCAAGGCAATGCATATGCAGAAAGGACATTCGGCATATCTGGGTTTTATGTCAGTGGCGAGAATGCTTATTGTGGTTGCACTGCTGGGCGTGATAGGGTGGTTCGGATGGCTTAATCTGATTACAATGTTTGTCGGATTTTTCAGCCTGAAGTTTGCCGCTTATGTACAGCCCTTTACTGAGAAGCTTATAGCAAAAGCTACAACTAAAAAGCAGGGAAGGTGATAACGTGTCAGGACAATTCCCAGTCATGGTATTGGCGGATGCCGATTTCATGATTCATGGTGTGTTCAAATACACATTGTTTGGGCAGGAGTTGTATATCACTACAACTCATGTAGCAATGTTTATCGTGACGATTCTCATTCTTATCGTTATGATATGTGCCCATCATAAGATGAAGCATGCCGAACAGATACCGGGAACATTCCAGAATATCATTGAGATGTACGTTCAGACCATAGACAATATGGTTGCCACCATTATGGGCAGGAATGCGAGACGTTTTGTGAACTACATCTGTACGGTATTTATGTTTATACTGTTCTGCAACCTGTCGGGTCTTTTGGGATTACGCCCGCCGACAGCAGATTACGGTGTAACATTACCGCTCGGTCTTATAACCTTTGCACTGGTGCAGGGGTGCGGTATTGCCAAAAACAAAGGGAAGCATTTTACGAATCTGGCTAAGCCGGTTCCGCTTCTGCTTCCAATCAATGTAATCGGTGAGATTGCAGTGCCTCTTTCATTGTCGTTACGTCTGTTCGGTAATATTATGTCAGGTACGGTAATGATGGGACTCATTTACGGATTGCTGCCTATATTCTTCAAGCTTGGCATTCCGTCAGTTCTCCATATCTATTTCGATATATTCTCGGGAGCGATACAGACATATGTATTCTGTATGCTGACCATGGTATATATCAATGATAAGATTGCAGATGAATAAGGCTATTCTAATTTATTTTTATTTTAATCACAGGAGGAATTTTATATGTTAATCGAAAGCAAAGCATTAGTTCTGGCATGTTCAGCCATCGGCGCAGGTCTTGCAATGATCGCAGGTTTAGGACCTGGTATTGGACAGGGTATTGCTGCAGGTCACGCAGCAGCAGCGGTAGGACGCAATCCGGGAGCTAAGTCCGATATCACATCTACCATGCTTCTTGGACAGGCTGTAGCCGAGACAACAGGTCTCTACGGTTTCGCCGTTGCCATTATTTTACTGTTTGCTAACCCACTTATCGGTAAGCTTTGATGAGCAGGCACGCCTGCAGGGCGTCTGCTGTTACCAAATAATAAGCGAAGGGAGGCAAGACCTTGGAAAGAATGTTCAATCTAGATCCCCAGCTTATCCATGATGTAATAATAACAGCTATTAACATCTTTATTCTCTTTTTGGCGGGCTCATATCTGATGTTCAATCCGGTGCGCGCGTTTCTGGCAAAGCGCCGTGAGGGAATTAAGAACGATATAGAGAAAGCAGAGGCGGACAAGAAAGACACCGAAGCACTCAAGGCAGAGTATGAGGCCAAATTAAAAGAGGTGGATAAGGAAGTGGAAGCTATTCTTGCAGATGCGAGAAAGAGAGCACTTCAGAGAGAGGAACAGATTATAGAAGAGGCAAAAAACGAGGCTGCCCGTATTATAGAAAGAGCACATAATGAGGTTCTTTTGGAGAAAAAGGGTGCCGCTGATGATATGAAGAAGGAGATGGTGGCTCTTGCATCGGCTCTTGCCGGCAAGGTTGTATCCGCTTCAATCAACACAGACATTCAGGCGTCTTTAGTTGATGAGACGCTTCGTGAAATGGGTGATAATACATGGCAAAGTTAGCAGCATCAGCTTATGGAGAAGCATTATTTGAGCTTGCTGCCGAGAGCGGCAGTATGGCGGAATATCTGGAAGAGGTTCAGACAGTGCTTACTGCTCTGGATGAGAGCAAGGAACTGTTTGACCTTTTGAACAACCCTATGATTGACAAAGCGCGCAAGGTTAAGACAATGGAAGACATTTTTGGCACCCGCGTGCGCAAGGACATCACGGGAACCCTGGTTTTAGCGGTGGAAAAAGACCGCCAGAATGACATTATGGCGATTCTTGCTTTTTTCATTGATAAGGCCAAGGAATATCTCAAAATAGGCGTTGTAAGTGTGTCCACACCAATGGAGCTTAGTCAGAGCCAGAAGGATAGTGTGGAGAGAAGAATAAAAGAGACTACCACATACACCAGCCTTGAGATGCATTACACCGTTGATGAAAGCCTTATCGGAGGTATGATTATCCGCATCGGAGACAGGGTTGTGGATACCAGCATTAAGACAAAGCTTGCTGAACTGACTAAGAAGCTTAACAGTATTCAGTTAGCCTAGTTTCATTTGTTTGTATAATTATGTTAAGAAGGAAGGTGCAGGAGCCTTATGAATTTAAGACCAGAAGAAATCAGCTCAGTGATTAAGGAACAGATTAAGAATTATAAGTCTGAGCTTGAGGTGTCTGATGTCGGTACGGTAATTCAGGTTGCCGATGGCATTGCCCGTGTCCACGGACTGGCAAAAGCCATGCAGGG
>CAMAKT010000274.1 GCA_945836135.1 uncultured Clostridia bacterium
AATATGTGTTTTAATGACTTAAATGCATTGAACAGAAGCAGTAGATATTCAGATCCATCAGAGAAGAGTCGGTTGGTGCGAGACTTTTGGAAGGTTGAATATCGAACCAGTCTGGGAGCAGCGAAAGCCAAAGCTGATGTATATCAGAAACTTCCGCCGGAGGTCACCGTTATCAGAGACATGTGAGTGACAGCTTGCAATGAGTGCAGATATTAATCTGAATTTAGGTGGTAACGCGGATTTTATTCGTCCTAAGTATAAATCATATTATACTTAGGACTTTTTTTATCGGAAAATCCGATAGAATTGGAGGTATTTCCACAAAGTTGCTGCGTACCGGCTTGCACGCCTCACGAAGATTATAAAAAAGAAAGGTGAGAGAAATGAAACTTAAGAATTTGGTAGGGCAGAGATTCAAAGAGAGACCGGCAGATTGTGTTATTGACAGCCACGCATTAATGCTACGCGGCGGGTATATGAAAGCTGTCGGCAATGGTATTTTTTCGGAGTTCCCGGTGCTTAGGAGGGTCACTTCTAAAATTGAGTCGATTATCAGGGAGGAAATGAATGCTATTGATGGGCAGGAGGTTTTATTTCCTGTTGTGATGCCGGCGGAGCTCTGGCAGGAATCCGGTCGTTATGACAGTATATCCAGTGAACTGGTACGCTTTCAGGACCGGAATAAATCCAAAATGGTGCTGGGCATGACTCATGAGGAAGCTGCCGTGCATTTGGTGAGGGAGTATGGACAGTCTTATCAGCAGTATCCGTTTATGATTTATCAGATTCAGAGAAAATTCAGGGATGAAGCAAGACCTAGGGCTGGTATGATACGTGTGCGTGAATTCACAATGAAGGACGCATATTCCTTTCATACATCCCAGGAAGACCTTGAACAGTATTATAAGAAGTGTTACGATGCTTACAATCGTATTTTTAAAAGAGTGGGGATTCCGGAGGTAGTGACTGTTGCTTCCGATTCCGGAATGATGGGCGGAAATGTGTCCCATGAGTATATGCTGTTAAATGAAGTCGGCGAGGATTCTATTGTGTTATGTTCTGCCTGCGATTACAGAGCCAATATGGAAGCCGCTGAAAATATTGTAGAAAATATCTCTGGCAACACAGTTTCACAGCTTGAGTGTGTTGCAACACCGGACTGCAAGACTATTGAAGAGGTTTGTAATTTCTTAAGAAGCGATGTTGCTGCATCCTGCAAAGCAGTTGTATATCAGAAAAACTCTGATGACACCTATGTGGTTGCATTTGTGCGTGGGGACTATGAAGTGAATGAAACGAAGCTTCGCAATCTGGTAGGTGAAGAAATTCATCCGGCGGAAATTACAGAGGATTCCCCGCTGGTGGCAGGATATATCGGACCATATGGGCTCTCGGAGCAGGTTGATTACTACTGTGATTTATCTCTAAAGGGAATTGACAGTCTTGTAGCCGGAGCAAACAAGGAGGGCTTTCATTTTACAGGATTAAACCTTGAGAGGGACATAAAAGGCATACAATATGTGGACATTGCAAAGGTAAAAGAGGGCGGTATCTGCCCATGCTGCGGCAAACCTGCGTTGACAATTAAGAGAGGCATAGAGGTGGGCAACATCTTTCAGCTTGGTACAAAGTATACCAAGAGCATGCAGATGCAGTATGCTGATAAGGATGGTTCCCTTCATAATCCTGTCATGGGATGTTACGGAATCGGTGTCGGACGCCTTGCTGCTTCAATATGTGAAGCAAAGCATGATGAGTATGGCCCGATATGGCCAATTTCCATTGCACCATGGGAGGTGCACATCTGCTGCATACGTCCGGATGATGAAGCCACAAAGCAGGCAGCGGATAGTTTGTATGAAGAACTGATGAAACATAAGGTTGAGGTTATTTATGATGACAGAGATGGCGTCAGAGGTGGTCAGATGTTCGCAGATGCGGACCTGCTTGGAGTACCGATTCGTGTCATTGTCAGTCCAAGAAACTTGCAAAATAATAAAATAGAAATCACCACAAGAGATAAATCCGTTACTGAGGTTGTGGAGGTTGCAGATAGTCTGGAATATATTCTGGAGCTGAAGGAACAATTATACACGGAACTTAATTTTGAAATTTAAAAAAACAGAACGTATAATGTGTAGGCCGGTTTTGTCCGGGATAGCATTATACGTTCTTTTATTCAATAAGGCCGGAGGTATGTTATGGATTATTCGGTTTCAAGCATATCAATGCAGGCTTTCATGGAAGCCTCAAATTCCTCATCATTATCATTATTAAAGATGAAAAAGTCACCATTAACATCGGGGTTGTCCAGGGCTTCCGGGACAGTGAAATTGCAGCCGGATATGTACTCATCCCAGTGGGTAAGTTTCCAGGTGTCTCTGTCTGAATTGCGCTTTATCATGCGTTCATGAACGATTTCAGGTGAGGTTTTAACCCATATTGAGACAAGCTTTGCATTCTTTTCTGCAAGCTTCGCTCTGAAGTTATTTATATAATCAATATCACGGATTTCCCGGGTGAAAGGTGCATTAATAAGAACTATATCGTCATAGTCCAATGCTTCAAGAGCCAGTGCAACAATGCAGTCATATTCATAATTGCGGATGTTTTCTTCAAAAAATCGGCTGCTTCTGTCGTATGGCTGACCTGCTACGGCAAATATCTGTTTTGAAAGAGGGATAAGCGTGTCCTTATCCAGATAAACCACATGCTTCAGACGTTTTGAAAGCTCCTTTGAAATAAATGTCTTTCCGCAGGCAGGCGGAGAGGTAACAATTATAAGTTTCTTTTCCATGGTGATTACGCCTCCTTTTTTATCACTATAGATTAGCACATTTATCTGTAGAAAACAATATGACGCATCAAGAAAAAGAGTGAATAATTAATTTGCCGAATAGGTACAAAATAGGTATAATGTAATAAAAATTATCGTTAACACAGTAGAGGAGAAACCATATGATTGAAATGCAGCAGGTATTCGGCAGCCGCAAGAGACGCAAGTACGGGCTGGCAAGCAATATGATATATAATCTCAG
>CAMAKT010000275.1 GCA_945836135.1 uncultured Clostridia bacterium
AATGCAGGTGTCACCCATACTCCCGCTTCATTCTTGACGCCCTGAAGACGCTGCTTCAATGTCTCCTCTATAATCAAGGCAAGGTCTTCCTTTTCCTGCTCGTTCTTTGCCTCATTAAGGTACATGAATACCGTCAGGAAAGGAGCCTGTCCGTTGGTTGTCATAAGCGTAATGACCTGATACTGAATCGTCTGAACGCCCTTGGTTATCTCTTTCTTAAGCCTGTTCTCAACAATCTGCGTAATCTTATCCTCGTCAGGCTCACAGCCTAAGAGTTCCATCTCCTCGATAACATCACGGCGTATCTTCTCACGGGAAATATTGACAAAAGGTGCAAGGTGGGCTAAAGATATACTCTGCCCGCCATACTGGCTTGATGCAACCTGAGCAATAATCTGTGTGGCAATATTGCAGGCTGTGGAAAAGCTGTGTGGCTTCTCAATCAAGGTCTCACTGATAACTGTTCCGTTCTGCAGCATATCTTCAAGATTGACAAGGTCACAGTTGTGCATATGCTGAGCAAAATAGTCGGCGTCATGAAAATGAATAATTCCCTGCTCGTCAGCCTCTACAATTTCCGTAGGTAGCAAAAGTCTTCTGGTGATGTCCTTGCTGACCTCACCCGCCATATAATCACGCTGAACGCTGTTGACAGCCGGATTCTTATTGGAGTTCTCCTGCTTAACCTCTTCATTATTATATTCAATCAAGGAAAGGATTCTTGTATCGGTTGTATTTGCCTTTCTTACTAAAGAACGCTTATAACGATAGCGCACATAACCCCTCGCAACGTCAAATGCACCTGTGGACATAATCTGGTTCTCTACCATATCCTGTATCTCTTCTACGGATACAGCGCGATTCATCTTATTACACTTATACTCCACATAGTCCGCAATCTCTGCAATCTGCTCTTTAGAAAGTGGTGGATTGTCAACAGCCGCATTAGCCTTCGTGATGGCTGCAGCTATTTTGCTGACATCAAATATCTCCTCCGAGCCATTTCTCTTGATAATCTTCATTAGCAACCTCCCATATAATTCAACCACAACATCTAGTGGCTTGTCTACGTACAATATACATTATGCGGTGTATTACGCAAAAAGTCAATCATTATTTATGTACTATTTTTAATTCATTGTTTTTGCCATTCTCATGCGCCTTATCATGCTGATAATAAGCGGAATGACCATGATTATCCATACCGCAGGCTCCGCCGCTATAATTCCCCAGTAGCCTATTACCGGTGTCAGCACAGCAGCAATAATAACCTTTCCTGCCAATTCAAGACCGCTTGAAAAAATAGGCGTGATGTGGTCTCCCATGCCTTGAAGGCTGTTTCTTAAAATGGAAATCGTAGGCACAAGAAGATAGAACAAGGTATCCACCCGCTGATAGAGGCAGGCTGTATCAATAACCTCTTGAATTTTTGTGTCCGTGATAGTCACAATTAAATACGGACATATGGTATAGCTTGCGATGACAACCAGCACACACCAGATGTATGAATAGCCCAGGGCTGATTTAAGCCCTGCCTTAATCCTGTCATAGCGTCCCGCGCCGTAATTCTGACCGCAATATGTAGCCATCGTCGTTCCCAGCACACTGAAAGGAAGCATATACAGGTTGGTGAGCTTTCGCGTTGCCGCGTGGGCAACAATAGTGTTGGTTCCAAGCTTATTAATCGCTGTCTGCAATGACAAAGTACCGAATGACACCAGTGAACTCATAAGTCCCATGGACAATCCGCTTTCAAGCATCGGCTTGACATAACATTTCTTAGGCACCAAATCCTGTATTTTAAAATGAAGAAAATCATATTTTTTCCATGTATATATAAAGCAAAGAACTGCCGATACCGCCTGTGCCGCCACGGTGGCTGTTGCGGCTCCGCCAACTCCCATTGCCAGATATTTCACGCATAATATATCAAGAGCAATATTAAGGCCTGCTGAAATTATAAGAAAAATCAGAGGTGTGTATGCATCTCCTATTGCCCGCAGGTTTCCTGCCAGCACATTGTAAAACACCGAAAAAAACAGTCCCGCAATAATGATGCTAATGTACTGCGTCGACGCGGCTCGGTGCTCTTCCATCACATTCATCCAATTAAGCATGCCATCCATAAAGGTAAGGCTTGCCACCACAATAAGTGCCGTCACAAGCACACCTATAAGAAGCGAAAGAGCAAATATCTTCCTCGCAATATCCTTCTTACCTTTTCCGAAATACTGTGCTGTTATAACCGCAAAGCCGTTTGCCAGCCCCACAACAAAGCCCACAAGCAGGTCATTGAGGGTGCTGATTGAGCCCACTGCCGCCAAGGCATCATTCCCCAGATAAGTCCCTACAATTCTTGTGTCCGCCAGATTATAGGCAAGGTTAAACAAATTGCCGATTAGAATCGGCAGGGCAAAATACAATATTATTTTTGAAGGCTTACCTTTTGTCAAATCCTTCATAACGTTCCCCCATAATTCATCCGCTACACAGTATGCAGCCCTGATATGCCATGCCGGATATGCCTGCATGGTATGCCAGGGCTGCCTGTAAATCACATAAAATTATACTATTACCACTACAACTCTTACTGTTTTACTGTCCTACTGTCTCCATAACTGCTGCCGACAGTTCCTCAAGCTTCTTCTGTGCATCTTCGAAGCTTGTTCCCTTAACGCCCATATAGAACTTCACCTTCGGCTCAGTTCCGGATGGTCTTGCACAGCACCATGCACCGTCGTTCAAATCATAATACAGTACATTAGACTTCGGAAGTCCTGTAGGCTTCTTCTCACCTGTCTTCATGTCAACAATCACATCATTGTCGTAATCCCTTGCTGACAGTACAGTGAAGCTGCCGAACTTCTCAGGTGTGTTGGCACGAAGATTATCAAGCATCTCCTTAATCTTGGCAACACCCTCAACGCCCTTAAGGGTAAGTGACTTAAGTCCCTCTCTGTAATAGCCGTACTTCTCATAGATATTGACCATCTGATCCCAGAGTGTAAGTCCCTGCTTCTTATAGTA
>CAMAKT010000276.1 GCA_945836135.1 uncultured Clostridia bacterium
AACCTCACCATTTTTAAGAGCTGTTATCAATCTGTCTTCACTCTCATAATACTCTCTTTTATATGTAAAACCATTCTCTGCAGCATAGTTTTCAAGCTCTCTTTCACAGCTTGAATTGCGGCAAATACCTATTTTCATTCCATTGAACTTATCATATTCATCATAAAATACATCTGCGCCCTGTGGCACATACAGAATGCTGTATTCCGTAGCTATACCGCATTTCGAGCGTATATATTGTGAGTATTCTCCCACCATCTCTTCGTCGGTAAGTATCAAATCACATTTTCCCAGGATCAAGTCCTCAAGAAGCATTCCCCTATCCGCAAGATGGATTTCAATATCATAACCGCAAGTAGCACCAAGCTGGGCAAGGTAATCCACTGCGTAACCTTCGTATGTGTTATTGTTCTTATCCGTAGAAGGCATTGCGAAGCCTTCCGCTGCATACATGCCTACAATCAGTTTTCTGGCCGCAGATAATCTACTGTTACCGGCATATACCGTAGAAATATTCGTAATTGTTATTAATAAAAATAATAATACTGCGGCAATCCGTCTGTTCTTCAATGTCTAATCTCCACCCGTTTCAATTATAAGTTTCCTTTATCATAATACAGCTACCGCACGAACAGATTAATTCGTCTGACCGCGCGATAGCTAATATACTTTATTTAGTGCTCAAATATTCATCTATACCCTTAGCAGCAGCCTTACCTGCGCCCATCGCAAGAATAACCGTAGCTGCTCCAGTGACTGCATCGCCTCCGGCATATACACCTTCCTTGGTTGTCAAGCCATTTTCGTCTGCAATAATGCAACGATGCTTATTAGTATCCAGTCCATCTGTTGTGGAAGAAATAAGCGGATTTGGCGATGTTCCGAGAGACATAATAACTGTGTCAAGCTCAAGTTCAAACTCAGAGCCAGGAATCTCAACAGGTCTTCTTCTGCCTGATGCATCCGGCTCACCAAGCTCCATACGGATACATCTCATTCCTCTTACGCTTCCTTTCTCATCAACCAGAATCTCAACAGGATTGGTAAGAAGGTCAAATATAATTCCTTCCTGCTTTGCATGGTGCACTTCCTCCACACGGGCAGGAAGTTCCTCTTCACTTCTTCTGTACACAATATGTACTTCTGCTCCGAGACGGAGTGCTGTACGCGCTGCGTCCATTGCCACATTACCGCCACCAACAACTGCGACCTTATGTCCTGCCACAATCGGAGTATCATATTCATCAGAAAATGCCTTCATAAGGTTACTTCTTGTAAGATACTCGTTAGCCGAAAATACTCCATTAGCGTTCTCACCCGGAATTCCCATAAATTTCGGGAGTCCTGCACCTGAGCCAATGAATACTGCGTCAAATCCTTCCTCATTCATCAGTTCATCTATAGTAACCGATTTACCAACTACTACATTAGTCTCTATCTTGACACCAAGCTTCTTGACATTCTCAATTTCCGCCTTAACAACAGTCTGCTTCGGAAGACGGAATTCCGGAATGCCGTACACAAGCACGCCGCCCGCCTCATGAAGTGCCTCAAAAATCGTCACATCATATCCAAGCTTGGCAAGGTCACCGGCACATGTAAGTCCTGATGGA
Organism: uncultured Clostridia bacterium; assembly: GCA_945836135.1. GTDB lineage: Bacteria > Bacillota > Clostridia > Lachnospirales > Lachnospiraceae > CAG-882. The sequence goes on from CAMAKT010000276.1 coordinate 1,614, forward strand.
CCGGAGCCTATAACTGCAACCTTCTTTCCATTAGGTGCTGCAGGAGCTTCCGGCTCGACCTTATTCTCTCTTGCCCAGTCAGCCACAAAACGCTCCAGCTTACCGATGGACACCGGCTCTCCCTTGAAGCCACGAATACATTTGCCTTCACACTGGCTTTCCTGTGGGCATACTCTGCCGCATACTGCCGGAAGTGCAGATGACTTACCGATAATCTTATATGCTTCAGCAAATTCCCCTTCCTTAACCTTATTTATAAACTCAGGAATATTAATAGAAACCGGACAGCCCTTCATACACTGTGCATTCTTGCAATTTAAACATCTTGCTGCCTCTGCCTTAGCTTCCTCCTCATTATATCCTAAACATACCTCATCAAAATTCTTTGCACGGATTTCCGGTTCCTGCTCTCTTACAGGTACTTTCTTCAAAACATCCATCCTAGTTACCTCCACACTGGCCGCATCCACCATGATGTGTCGCGCCTTCCTTTAATTTCAGCATTGCTCTGCCTTCCTCAGTCTTATACATCTGCTGTCTCTTCATTGCCTCGTCAAAGTTCACAAGATGTCCATCGAATTCAGGACCATCAACACAAGCAAACTTCACCTCACCACCCACGCTGACACGGCAGGCTCCGCACATACCTGTTCCGTCAACCATAATAGGGTTCAGGCTGACAATAGTCTTAATTCCAAGCTCCTTGGTAAGAAGCGCAACGAACTTCATCATTATCATAGGACCGATGGCAATACATACATCGTATGTCTTATGCTCCTCATTAACCAGTGCCTTAATAACATCTGTAACCATACCCTTACGGCAATAACTTCCGTCATCTGTAGTTATGTACAGATTGCCGGATACAGCCTTCATCTCATCCTCAAGAATAATCAAATCCTTAGTCTTGGCTCCGACAATAACATCTGCATCGACACCGTTCTCCTTAAGCCACTTAACCTGTGGATATACCGGAGCCACTCCAACTCCTCCTGCCACAAACAGTATCTTCTTATTCTTAAGCTCGGAAATATCTTCATTCACAAGCTCCGACGGCATACCAAGAGGGCCTGTAAAATCCCTGAAGGCATCTCCCTCTTTCATATAGGACATCTTCTCAGTAGAGGCACCAACCACCTGAAATACGATTGTGATAATGCCCTCTTCGCGATTGTAATCACATATGGTAAGCGGAATTCTCTCGCCATATTCATCAATCTTGGCGATGATGAACTGTCCCGGATAGCAGTTCTTCGCTACACGCGGTGCTTTTACATCCATAAGGAATATCTTGTCGGCAAGTTGTCTTGCCTTAGTTATAGTGTACATAACATACCTCCTAATTCTTCTTAAAACTATTTTAATATATTAAAGTAGAAAAGACAACTAATTATTCATTTTTATCGAAAATAT
>CAMAKT010000277.1 GCA_945836135.1 uncultured Clostridia bacterium
CCAACACAGCAGGTTCGGGATTTGTGAATTAACAAATTAACAACAAACTGTTTATGATTGCCCTATAATTTTTCGTAAATGAAGGGAAACATTCGAAAGGGATGCATACGATGGGAGAATTATCTAAATTACCAAATATCGGGAAAACAGTTGAAGAACAACTTAATCAGGTAGGAATAAACACTGCTGAAGAATTAAAGAGTATAGGCGCTAAGGAAGCATGGCTGAGAATACAGGAAATTGATGAGTCTGCTTGTATTCACCGCCTAATGGCGCTGGAAGGTGCAATTGAAGGAGTTAAGAAAACAATGCTGCCGGATGAGGTAAAAGCTGACCTAAAAGAGTTTTATCAGCAGAATAAGAAAATGCCTTAGAAGTAGAAAGCGATGAACTGCCAAGGATTTGGAGGTGAAGCCCACGGATATGAATAAATTACAAAAAGAGAAAGCCTATTATCACCTTCCCGGCTTGTTCGAATTTTATGAACTGTATCGCGTGTTTATGCCTTTATTTCGTGAGCATAGGGAATACTTTTATGATTGGTGTGATATAGGCTCTGTTTATGGTGCCCCGGCAGATTGTATCTGGGGTGGAGGCCGTGTGGGCTCAGGAGAGCACAATCCAAGAGAGGTTCTGGCACTAATGCAGGAATACAGAATTTCCGCCCGGTTGACATTCAGCAACTCCCTGCTTGAGAAGGGGCATCTTTCGGACAGGAAATGCAATGCCCTTTGCAGCGTGTTTGGAGAGAGCAGGGAAGTTCAAAACGGCGTCATTATCCACTCGGATTTGTTGTTGGACTATTTGAAAACAAATTATCCTGGGCTCTATTTCGTTTCCTCTACCACTAAGGTGCTGACGGATTTCCACCAATTCCTGGGCGAAGTAGAACGGGATGATTTCCTTTATGTTGTACCGGATTTCCGCCTGAACAAGGCTTTTGACAAATTGAATACGCTGACCGAAACCCAGAAAGATAAAGTGGAATTTCTATGTAATGAATGCTGCTTTTTTGGTTGTAAGGACAGAAAAAACTGTTATGAGGCTGTCAGCCGCAAGAACCTTGGAGAGGACTGTCCTGACCACCGATGTACCGCGCCTGATGCAGACAATGGCTACCGTTTTTCTAAAGCAATGACAAATCCGGGATTTATCGGCATAGATGATATAAGAAATACCTACTTACCAATGGGCTTTTCTAATTTCAAAATCGAAGGCCGGGGGCTTGGCAGCGCCCTGATACTGGAATTTCTGCTCTATTATATGACCAAGCCCGAGTATCAGTTACATGTCAGGGAAGAGATATATCTTGATAATATGCTGGATTTGTTTTGATTTTTGAAATTACCCATTAACATACAGAAAGATGGAGGATATATGAAAAAAGATATGACCGTTCCATGTGAGGATGGACTAATAAATATTCGTGTGGGTGCAATTATAATGAAGGACGGGCAGATCCTTATGGTAGGAAATAAAATCCGTCCTGAGTATTTGTATTCGGTTGGGGGACGCATTAAGTTTGGAGAAACTGCCGAAGAAGCTGTAATTCGTGAGGTTTACGAGGAAACAGGAGTCCATATGGAAGTGGACAGATTAGGATTTGTTCACGAGAATTACTTCTATGGAGATGCCAAAACAAATCGTGGTAAACTAATTTATGAGATTTCTTATTTCTTTTATATGAAGGTGCCGGAGAATTTCGTACCGGTTAGCCAGAGCTTTACAGAAGATGAACATGAAGAGTTTCTTCAATGGATTGAACCTGACGCATCGATTATGTATTATCCGGAGTTCTTCAGAACAGAACTGTTGCATCCGGAACAAGGAGTTAAACATTTTGTTACAGATGGGAGGACACAAACTTGAGAACAGAACAGGTAGAACTTACAGTTTTATGCTTGATACATAAAGGTGACAGCTATTTACTGCAAGACAGGATAAAAAATGATTGGAAAGGATATACATTGCCGGGTGGTCATATCGAGCCGGGAGAGTCGATAGTTGAAGCAGTTATTAGAGAAATGAAAGAGGAAACCGGCCTGGATATAAAGCAGCCACGCTTATGCGGTGTAAAACAATTTCCAATAGAAGACGGCAGGTATATAGTTTTCCTGTTTGAGACTGAGCAGTTTGAAGGAGTTTTAAATAACTCAGATGAAGGAACTATGCATTGGGTTAATGCCAAAGATTTATCATCGGTGAACCTGGTAAATGATTTTGACGACTTACTGGAAGTAATGCTGACAGATACATTGACTGAGTTTCAATATGTTTTAGATGGTGAAGAGTGGGTTATTGTGAAGAGGTAGATTTCGGTTAAAAGTGGCTCATAAAAGTGCAAAAAACAGAAAAAATACGCTCATAAAAATGTTAAAATGGTTTGTAATATGCATAAACCATTTCTTTGAATAGTCAGCACGTTACCGGCTTTGTGGAGGATATGATAATTGAAAATGGAGATTTGTGCATAAGGAATGCAGAGGCTGATGACTGTCCTCAGCTTGCTAAGTGGTGGAATGATGGCAGTGTAATGGCTCATGCAGGATTTCCCAATGGACTGGGCACAACGGCAGAACACATTCAGGAACAGATAGCACAGGATAGTGACAGCACAAAGAGGAGATTAATTATTCTGTACAAGGGTTTGGCCATTGGGGAGATGAGTTATTACAATCTTGGAAAGCATATTGCTGAGATTGGTGTGAAAATATGCAATACGGATTATCAGGAAAAAGGTCTTGGCAGAGTAGTTTTAAGCATGCTTATAAAAGAACTGTTTTCTATAGGTTATATGAAGATTATTCTTGATACTAATCTTAAGAATACCAGAGCGCAACATGTTTATGAGCTGCTCGGCTTTCGGAAAGTCAGGGTAAGGGAGAATGCATGGACTAATCAGCTGGGAGAATTACAATCCTCTGTTGATTATGAACTGGTTCCGGAAAAATTTATTTATATAGGCTTATAATATGATGTTGGGGTCAAAAGGTATTTTGCCCCCAACTGATGCCACGAATTACTCC
>CAMAKT010000278.1 GCA_945836135.1 uncultured Clostridia bacterium
AGCAGGTTAATACCAGCGAATATGTGATACATTAGTAACTACAAAGGAGTATTGAAACAGATGTTATATATACTTTTTCTTCAAACAATTAGAGAAGCATCAGCAGGCGTCCTGAATCCGTTTATGTTGAAGATTACGGTTCTTGGAGAATCACTGATAACGTATCTTCTTCTTGCAGGAATATATTGGTGCGTAAATAAAAGAACAGGACAGCTTATGGCGTGGAATGTTGCTATAGGGTGCTGGCTTAATCAGTGGAGCAAGAAGCTGTTCAGGATAGAGAGACCGTGGGTGAGAAATGAACAAATAGTACCTGTAAGTGAAGCAGTTGCAGGAGCCGGTGGATATTCTATGCCAAGCGGACATACGTCCCGTACGGTTGCGACCTGGGGAAGTGCCGGATATTCTTCATGGCGTGAAAGTAAGAAAGAAAAGCAAGGTAAGTGGCTCGGCGTATTATTATGGATAATTGCGGCACTTATAATGTTTTCACGTAATTATCTGGGTGTACACACATTGGAAGATGTGCTGGTTGCATTAGCAGCAGGTATTGTGATAATATTCATATCCGACATTCTGCTTAACTGGGTGGATAAGAGGGGAAAGAACAGAGATATTATAGTTGCGATAATAGCTTGTGTTATTATATTTCTGCCTATGCTTAGATATGGATGTCTTTCAAATGCAGGGGCATCCTTCGGTTTCATAATTGGATGGCTGTTAGAGCGCAGACTACTTTCGTATGAAGTGAAGGGAAGCGCCGCGGAGAGAGTGGTAAGATTCATTCCCGGGGCTATTGTAGTATTCTTATTATTGACATCAGGAGCAGGAATTCTGTCACATATTATTCCATCAAAATATGCAGGATTTTTTATGCAGGGAGCTGTATCATTTTTCATTATATTCCTATATCCTATGTTCATTCAGATATGGGAGAAGAAGAAATACTGTGTTCAGCTTGCTGCGGTAATTGCCGTTGTGGTGTGTGTTGTATTGGCAGCAGGTGGCGTCAGAATAGTGAGAAATATACATAACGCGAATTCAACACAGGGAGTAAGTGAAACGGAAACAACTGTACAGGAAACGATTCCGGATGTTACGGAAGCACCTACAGTACCTGTAGTGGATGATACGGAAGCCGTCACAGTTAAGATTATTGCACACAGAGGTTATTCGGGTGTCGCACCGGAGAACACGCTTGATGCTTTTGCCAAGGCAGCAGACATCGGGGCGGATATGATTGAGCTGGACGTGCAGATGACCGCAGATGGGCAGTTGGTCGTATTTCATGATTCGGATTTGTTAAGAGTCACCGGAGTAGAAGGTCAGGTAGCTACAAGTACTTATGAACAGCTTCAGAGCCTTGATGCCGGAAAAGGCGAGAGGATTCCGACATTGGCAGAGGTTCTTGAACTTGTAAAGTCAACTGATATGGGAATATATCTTGAGCTTAAGGATGTTGGAGAAAGAGCTGGCTTTGTTGATGCTGTAATTGAAGAGGTTAAGGTACATGAAATGCAACAGCGAGTTGTCTACGCGTCATTCAATTATGGATATTTGCAGCAGATAAAAGCATCAGATGAGAGTGCACTGATTTTGTGCAATACATCTCTTGGTGATGCGGACAGGCTGCTTAATGAATATCCGGCAGACTACTATGGACTTAATGTGGATATGATAAACCAGGACACCATTCGCAAGCTTAAGGAAGCCGGTAAGACAGTATATGTGTGGACGGTCAATACGCCTATGAAGATGCGCAATGTAATTACGCTAGGTGCAGATGGCATTGTGACTAATGAACCTGGAATGGCGAGGGTGGTTGTTCACGATGAGTATCGTTTCCTGACAGATAACTATATAAGTTCATTTATAGTTCCGGCATTATATGATAATTCTCTACAGGAACCATATGCAAATAACTATATAATGCAGGGACTGACCAAGGCGGGAAATGTAATCTTCATATCAGCATATGATTATGTGGCAGGTGGAAATAGTATACTGTATGTAATGAATACAGAGGGCAGTTTGTTGAATATTGTTGATTTAGGTTTTAGGGCTCACACCGGAGGCATTGCTTATGATGAAGCGCATGACCTCATATGGGTGACAGGCGCTGAGGGAACTGTTAAGGCAATCAGTAAGTCGGCTGTATGCAATGGAGCATATCAGGGCGCCGATTCAGATATATTAGTTTCATTTGATGCTGAGCTGGTGAATCATAATGGCAGTAAGGTGGCATCTTTTTTGACAATCGATAATGGCAGATTGTACGTAGGTTCATATGTAAATGGGTACAACGGACGACTTAAATATTATGATATATCTGAACCGACATCACCTAAGCTGGAGGGCGAAGTCGAGATTCCTGAACGTATTCAGGGAATTACTTTTGCTTATAGTGCTGATGGTATGCGAACTATGTTGTTGAGCCAGGGGTATCAGATGGATGATGCAGCATTGCTGTGCTTTACATGGCAGGATGGACAGGCTGTATATTCAGAACCGGAAGAGAGCTATATTCTGCCGGAGGGTGTTGAGCAGATTCAGATGACGACAAGTGGTATGTATATGTTATTCGAGTCGGCAGTAAGACCATACAGAGCAACCTGTAGAGTTCCGAATGACAGAGTGTGGGTTGTGGATTATCAGAGATAAGATATAAAATGCTATATTAGGAGCGGAGGAAATTTATCATGTGTGGAATAGTAGGTTTTACAGGAACCAAACAGGCAGCGCCAATATTATTAGACGGTCTTTCAAAGCTTGAATACCGTGGCTATGATTCAGCGGGCATTGCTGTCCGTGACAAGGATGGAGAATATGAGATAGTAAAGGCAAAGGGAAGGCTGAAAGGCTTGGCAGAGAAGACCGATAATGGCAATGCAGTCCGTGGAACATGCGGTATAGGCCATACAAGATGGGCTACCCATGGAGAGCCATCAGAGATTAACGCTCATCCTCATATTGCAGATGATGAGAATGTGGTAGGTGTCCACAATGGTATTATAGAGAATTA
>CAMAKT010000279.1 GCA_945836135.1 uncultured Clostridia bacterium
CGGTGTTCTTGGCATTGTAATAAGCTCTGAATAACCGGCCTTAGCATATGCTTCATTAACAGCATCATAGAAATCCTGCGAAGAGGTGATTGCATTAACATAACTAATTACATTATTATTCAATTTCTGATACATCTCATAATCATCTGTCATCTCAACGCCTATACCTTCGTAATATGTCTGCACGTTGATATTAAATGATATATCTGTAGTTCCTACATGAATTCTGTCAGCCTCATTTTCCGGAATTATAACCGGTGATTTCTGTGCTATGCTTTCGTCATTCTCTGCTTCACTTAATGCAAGGGCACTGTTGTATGTAGCAGCACCATATACAAGCATAATTGCCATCAGAGCCACTGCAATCCACCAAAATTTTTTAAAGTTATCCCACAAACGGTCAAAACTTACAAATACCATATCTTCTTTTTTGTTATTCTCCATAATAATCTCCCTTATTGTCTTGTTTTTGTATCATTAGACTTCTTTTCATTATACTATAATAATCTGCATGGGTCAAAATATATTTATTTACCAATAAATATCTTGATGTACGGTGTAATTGAGCGCAGGCATGCAGTTCCCAATCCAAAATTTTTATATAGGTAATGGAACCAGTCCTTAAAAGGAAGCCCTTTAAATGATTCCTTAAGCTTGAGCCGCTTTCTGACTCCCAGGGTATTGTCCTGCCATGTTCCTTCCACCGGATTGTCATTGCACTGTCCTACATATTCCGGAAACATATATATACCGGTTCCGTTTCTGCTGATTCGAAAGCCAAGATCAAAATCTCCCATACTGTGCTTATAATACGGGTCAACATTTTTTACCTGCCTCATGACAGGCATTGGAATAAGCGTACAGTTTGCATTAAAAGTTGTGCATGGCTCATCCGTCCTGTCAGGTCCAAGCATTTCATACTGCAGTCCTTTTCCATACAGAATACCACCATAGCTGAACTTTCCGTTATCATCATATGTAGCACCCACAATTACAGCACGTCCTCCATGCTTATCCTGTGCATACTCAACAAGCCCATCAATTATTCCCGGCTTAAAATCCACATCATCATTGACAAGCAGAATATAGTCGCTCTCTCCATATAACGAAATCCCCTCGGAAATTCCCCTGTGCATTCCACCATTCCAGAACAGAGTTCCCTCTGCATGGATAATATCCAAGTCCTCATATTCCAACGCCTCTATCGACTCCACAGTATTGTCAGTACTTGCAGCATCCACTATAATGTAATGGTATACATTATGGTTATTGCCCTGATGAAGCTTCTTTATACAATTAACGGTCTTATCCTTCCTGTTATGGCAGGTCATGACCACAATTATTTCCGACATGGCAGACTCCTTTTTATAAGCTTGGCAAATGGTTCTTCAACAAGATAATGCAATGCAGCCGTCATAACAGCGGTCAGTACAAGTACCGAACCAAGGAATGGTGCATAGCCCAGATACTGCACATGCTCACTGAAATATTCCACAAGCTCTATCATCGGCATGTGCACAAGATACACCGTAAAACTGTATTTTGACAAAAATGCAAATGTTCTTCCTATCCATTCCGTATGTTCCGTATACGAAAAATTCTGCATTGACAACATAAAGACCACCGTAATCAAAGACCATATAATACGGTTGAAGGTATCCTCACGAATTGCAAGAAAAATTGCAAGAACCGCAACCACAATTCTCAGATAGTTCTGGCTCTTCCCCTCCCTGACCGCATACCAGGCAGCTGTTCCGAAGGAAAAGGATATCATGTTAAATACAGCACTGTCACCTGCCAGCTCTGCAGCCCAAGGCACATTGTTTCCGATAAGAAATCTGTACTCAACAGCCTTGTACCCATAGGCAGCTATAATGACAAATACAACCATTGCAAGTGATGCCCTGTAGCTTTTTACACACTTTCTTATAATCGGTGCCAGCATGTAAAACAGCATAAAGCTGCTCATAGTCCACAGCCCCCACAGGTCATTCCAGTAATAATATTCATTCGACGGAACAATACCATTTAGGAAAAGGAAATAGCGAAGCCAGCCTATTCCAAGCATTGAATCCTTCGGCATCTGCCCCAAAACATTATCCCATACAATAATTCCAAATATAAGAATTGCAAAATAAGCAGGCACAATTCTTGAAACACGTTTTATAAAATATTCCTTTAGATTTGCACTGTTCTCTAAAGACTGCATAATCAAATAGCCGCTCATTGCAAAAAAAAGGCACACTCCGTAATTGAAATGCCGAAACAGCATAAATACGGAATTCGGTTTCGGCAGGTTTCTGAAACCCGCAAAGTGAATGGCAAAAACCATGACCGTTGCCAAAACTCTAAGCATATCAAACACAGGTCTGTTAATGGATTTATTCTCAGACACCTTTACCACCTCACTCCTTATCTTCATTCTTCACTTCCCAGTAGCAGGCGTTCTCCACCTTTTCCGCCCCTGCAGGTATCTCACTGGTATCGGGATATACCCAGTGTTCGTTGTACATAAGATGCGTATCCGACTCATCCCAACGTCTTCCCTTTATTCCAAAGAGAATCTGCAGTACGCCGCCAAGATGCACTGCCTGTTTTCCCATACGCTTTATATGTGCCGCAAGCGGAAAGCCGTATGCACCACAGCCGATTAATGCCACATCAAAATCAATCTTTTCACATTCCCTGCACATATAGTCAAGTGCATCGAACCATGTTTCAAACCTGTCATCTGTTGCGCTTCCGCTTGTCTGAACTGCCCTAAGCGTGATAAGCTCCATATCCGGAAGAAGTTCAGGATTCTTGAATAACAGATTATGTTTTTGATACTGTGCTTCTATTGTGTTTTTAAAAGGATGAATGACAAGCACTTTCTTGCCCTTTAAGCACTCAGTCCATGGATTATCCATGCAGTTCCATGGTTCAATTGACATCAAGTGGCCTGCTGCCTTAAGCGATGTACAATAATGCTTAATATAATAATCTTC
>CAMAKT010000280.1 GCA_945836135.1 uncultured Clostridia bacterium
AAAGCACCAGCCAAGTCCGCCACAGAAAATAAATTGTTTAAACATCGAAATAACCTCGCGTTGATAATCATTAATCAAGCATAGCCTTGATTTTATTTTTTGACAGATATATTATTAACAGTGGATAAAAAAGTATGCATTTGAAAAGGAAGTGGAAAAAAGTATGTCGGAGTCAATTGTTACATTAAAAAAGGGTGAAGGAAGAGAATTTGGTCAGGGTGGTCTGTGGATATATGACAATGAGATAGATACCATTAAGGGGACATTTAAGAATGGTGACATTGTTGCAGTGCAAGCATTCAACGGATATATGCTTGGAAGAGGATACATTAATCAGAATTCCAAGATAAGGATACGAATGATGACAAGAAATGCCGCACAGCTTATAGATGACGAGTTTATCTATAACAGGGTTAAGGCGGCCTGGGATTACAGGAAAGACACTGTTGATACCTCATCCTGCCGTGTAATATTCGGAGAGGCTGACTTCCTTCCGGGAATAGTTGTGGATAAGTATGAGGATGTGCTGGTGGTACAGGCACTTACCCTTGGAATAGAACGATTCAAGCTTAAGATAATTGATGACCTTAAAGAAATATTAAGAGCAGACGGCATTAATATCCGGGGAGTATATGAGAGAAGCGATGCAAGGGAGCGGGAGAAGGAAGGTCTTAAGACAGTCAAGGGATTCGTTGGTGATGAGTTTGACACCAATGTTGAGATTGTTGAAAATGGTGTTCATTATATGGTTGATGTGGTAAATGGGCAGAAGACGGGATTTTTCCTTGACCAGAAGTATAACAGGCTGGCAATACAGCGCTTGTGCAAAGGCAAGAAAGTGCTTGACTGCTTCACCCACATGGGAACCTTTGCACTCAATGCGGGAATTGCCGGAGCAGCAGATGTCACCGGTCTTGATATATCTGAATATGCCGTGGAGCAGGCCAATGCCAATGCAAGACTTAATAATCTTCAGGATACGGTACATTTCAGATGCGCCAATGTCCTTGATGAACTGCCGCGTCTCGCTGCGGAGGGTGAAAAATATGATGTGGTAATCCTTGACCCGCCTGCCTTTACCAAGTCCAGGGAGGCAACGAAGAACGCCATCAAGGGATACAGGGAGATTAACATGAAGGGGCTTAAGCTTGTCCGTGACGGAGGCTTCCTTGCAACCTGCTCCTGCTCACATTTCATGACCCAGGATCTGTTCACCAAGACTATTAGGGAGGCTGCTCAGAGTGTTCACAAGCGCCTAAGACAGGTGGAATTCCGCACACAAGGACCAGACCATCCTATATTGTGGTCGGCGAATGAGTCGTATTACCTGAAATTTATAACATTTCAGGTGGTAGATGAACGATAAGTGTTTGTCAGGAAGAATATTCGTAGGGAAGTAGCCCAATACAGTAAAATTGTTTAAAAAACATATAGAAATTGGGGAGGTAAGAAATGGTAAAAGGGTACGCAAAAGTAAAACAGTCGGTTATCGGAATAGGCAACCATTTGGGGAGCTTTTCCGATGAGGATTCCAACAGCTATATCAAGGCGATGGAGTATGGAGTTTTAAATGGAATCAACTCACTTGATACTGCAGTCAATTACAGGGGAATGCGCTCTGAGAAGGATACGGGAATTGCACTTGAGATGCTTGCCTTAGAACCCTAGGAAGAGCGCTGGCATATCAGTCTGGAAAGACTATGCCGGATTGCAGGCAGGATACAGAAGGGAGAGCATCATTTCAGATATATTCAAATGCCCTACAGCTTAAGCAACCATGCAGCCGGAAGTTGTATGAGCCAGATGGTGGGCGGTGAGAGATGCACCCTGACAGAAGCGGCAGGAAAGCTGGACTTTTATATCGTCGGCAGTATGCCGTTTGATGCAGGACGAGGCTTTGGGAAAGCGTCGTTGCAGCAGATGCTGTCCTTTGCCATTAATGGTGTGGATACGGTCAATGTCGGTAGCAAAAACATTGAACATATCAGGGAGATTATAGAGCTCATAAATCAGGTTTGAGAATAACATCAAATCCGTGCCGCTGTATGCGGCGTGGTGCATATAATTAAGGAGAAAGTGTGCGAAATCAGAATGAATGCCGGATACAAAGTATTGATAATCGATGATGATGTATATATAGGAAATATGGTTGCGGAAGCTCTTGACAGGGAGGGCTACGAGACCCTGCGGGCGTATTCGGGGACGGAAGCACTGCTTGTACTTGATAGGGCAAGACCGGATGTGATTTTGCTTGATTTGATGCTTCCGGGGCTTAGGGGGGAGGAACTCCTGCCGAAAATAAAGGATATTCCTGTAATCGTTGTGAGTGCCAAGGTGGGGATAGATGACAAGGTGCAGCTTCTGACGGGAGGAGCCGCAGACTATATCACGAAGCCTTTTGAGCTTCGCGAGCTGCTTGCAAGGATTGAGGTACAGCTGAGGATTCATCCCAAAAGCAGTGAAGCGAAGGTCGGAAATGAGGTTTTGACGGCAGGTGGAATTACCATGAATCTTACCTCCCATGAGGTGAGTGCGGGGGATGAGAGTATACACCTAACCAGAACAGAATATGCAATCCTTAAACTGCTTATGAGGAATGCAGGCAGTGCCGTTGCCAAGTCCGTCATATTAGAGAGGATAAGCGAGGACACCCCGGACTGTACGGAAGCTTCCCTTAAGCAGCACATCAGCAATCTAAGAAAGAAGCTTAAGGATGTCTGTGGAAGGGACTACATTGAGGCTGTGTGGGGAATCGGCTTCAGGCTCATATCTTGACGAAATCTTTACTCTTTTCTTGACCGATTTCTTTACCATAATGGTGTAGAGTGTTATCATCAAAGGAAAGGGGAAAAACATATAATATGGAATATTGTTTGGAGACAAATGGACTGTCAAAGTCCTACAGGAATTTCAAGGCGTTAAGCAATCTGTCCATGCATGTGCCGAAGGGCTCTATATA
>CAMAKT010000281.1 GCA_945836135.1 uncultured Clostridia bacterium
ATCTACAGTTTTTGTTTTCGTATAACGTACCCCTTTTTTACGCGCCTCTTCGTATACGAGTTGTACATCTTCCTGCAGCTCTTCAGGAACGAAACGTGCTATTGTCTCTGCAGTGAGATACGCTGCAGCAGATGCCTGAATACATGTCTTTGCAGAGAGCGATGCAAGCCTTTCTATAGATGGCTGCATTACGACGCGGAGCTGCTCACGTACAATCTTGCATATATAATCTATGTTTGCTTCAGACAAGCTGCCGTTAAGGCCGGTCTGAACATAGCGTCTCACTGCTTCAGATAATGAGATGTGATTTTTATCAGCTATATTTTTTAACTGAGCGTACATTTCCTCATCTAAAGTAACAGTTATTCGCTCCCTGTTATTATTTAATGTTTTCATCCGTTACCTCCATACAAATGTATTAGCTGCTCCTTGATGAGCAGCTTTATTCTTCTTTCAGAGCAAAAGCAAGCTTATCATAAACATCCTTCTGCTGTTTCGTTGTGTACTGCATATAGATTGTTGTTGTATCGATAGATTTATGACCAAGCCACCACTGAATGTCTTTTGTGTCAAGACCGTATTCAGCAAGTTCTACAGCACGTGTATGACGCAGCGTATGAAAATGGCTTTTGCTCTTGGAAATGTCAGCTCTTTCACAGTGATACTTCATGATCTTATCAATGCTTTTTCTTGAAAGAGCAGTTCCTCTTTGACTTACAAATAAAAATTCGGATTCCTTATACTGCGTATTACGTATAGCTAGGTAAGCATCTAGTGCAGCCTGTACACGATGACCAATGATACGGAGTGTATTATTGTTGCCATGTTTAAATCTTGAGCAGTAAATGGAAGTAATTCTTTCATCATAGTCATCAAGCTTCAGGCTGCATACTTCTGAAGCGCGTAATGCGCAGTATTCCGCTAAGTAAAATATTGCCCGGTTGCGTATAGCGTGCCGGCGCTCATCAGTGTCGAGTGAGCCGAATAAACGGCCTTTTTCTTCCTGTTTCAGATATTTCATTTTCACCTCGTTAAATTATAGAAAGTAGACAAAATAAGCATTATGTCTCAAAAGGAGGGATGAGGATAGCAACATTAAATAAGCACAGAGAGAAGACAAGAAAGAAGAGAAAAATCAGGCTGATAATAATATATACTCTCTTCATCTTGTTACTAAGCCCATGGCTGGGCTATTTACTGTCGCAGTTATTAGTCACTGTGGCAAAGGGAAGTATCGGACATTTTGTTATTGATGTCAATTACTTCCATGCACTTCAAGCGCAGCATACGGATAAGGTTCTTATGCTTAGTTTGATGATTGCGGTCATGGCTATATGTCTGCTGGTGTGGATATCAACAGACATGCATTTGAAAATATCATCAGTTGATATGATGAAGATAACAGATGATATTTCTATACCGGTACCGGCAGGAAACGGACAACATGGAAGCGAGCGTTTCATGTCGGACAAAGAGAAGAAAAGCCTGTACGATTCATATGTTGTCGGTACAGAGTTTAGTGGGAAAGGAGGTCTTGCCGTCAATTATGAGAAAAGCGGCGGAAAAGAAATAATTTATTACATAGGTGATGACCTTCACTCAATGGTTATAGGAGCATCCGGAGCAGGAAAAGACCGAAGAGTGCTTTTGCAGACACTTTATATTCAGATAATGTCGGGATTGTCGGTGGCAATTTCTGACGTGAAAGGTGATTTATACTGCTACACATCTGAATTTGCAAGAAAAAATGACTATGTAGTATATGCCGTGGATTTGAGACAGCCAAAGAAGAGCGACCATTATAATTTTCTGCAGCCAATTCTTAATGCACTGGCTGAGGGCGATACACCAAAGGCTATTGACAGCACATGGGACCTTGTTTCGGTCCTTGTCGGACAGCAGAAAGGAGAACCGCTATGGTACAACGGAGAATGCGCTGCCATAGCAGCCGGAATACTTGCAGTATGTATTGAGGCACCTGAAGAATACCGGAATCTGCCGAATGTTTATTACTTCTTGGCATATATGTGTAAGTCGGATCAGTTTGGTCAGATGCCGCTTAATGCATATCTTGATAAGCTTGATGATGCTCATCCGGCAAAATCAGTTTTCGCAATGGCGCAGATTGCAGCATCGAAGACAAGATCATCATTCTTTACGTCGGCGCTGGGAACACTCAGGCTGTTCACGAACCCAAACGTGGCAGCCATAACAAGCAGCTCGGACTTTGACCTGAAGGATGTGGGCAGAAGGAAAACAATTCTTTATATGATTGTTCCTGATGATAAGAAAACTTTATATCCGTTGGTTTCAATTATGGTGACACAGTTATACAGTATGCAGGTTGAGCTTGCAAATGAAAATGGGCAGAGGCTGCCTGTTGATACTGATTATGACCTTAATGAGCTAGGTAATTTCCCCACCATACCATGTCTTGGAAATATTACATCCGCAGGCAGGAGCCGAGGCATCAGAGCCCATATCGTCATTCAGGATATTCAGCAGCTTGAGTCAAAATATAAGGAAGATTTTAAGAATATAAAAACAAACTGTCAGGTCAAGTTATACCTAAAGTCCGATGACCCGGACACCCTTAAGCTTATTTCAGACAATCTTGGTCCATATACAGTTGAAGCTTCCGGAGCATCAAGCAGTGTAAGCACAGATAAGAAAGGTAATGTCAATTACTCAAGCTCAGCAAATCTTACGGGACGTAAACTCTTAGAACCTGCCGAGGTTAAACGAATAAAAGCGCCGTATGTCATATGTCTGTTAACTGGTGAATACGGTGCAGTTAACCATCTTCCTGATATAAGTGAAACATGCATAAACAGCGTTTACGGTATGGGGAATCAATCACATAATATCAGGCTTATTAAAAAGGTTGAAAAGACAAGAACGGAGAGGGAACTTCCGGCTGTGATACAGCTGTGGGGAATAT
>CAMAKT010000282.1 GCA_945836135.1 uncultured Clostridia bacterium
TGTAAACTCAAATATAGATTTTCATCTATGCCTAATATCTTAATTTGTTTATAGTTATAATTATCAGGAATATATTTATACTTCATAAAAATCGTCTTGAGAACATACACATAAAGAATATGGTGTTCAGCTCCTTGTAATTTATTAAATTATCCAAGATGTTTTAGTACATTTTCTGCAATCAACCTATGCCCCTCAGCAGTAGGATGTGTCCCATCCAATGTCTCATAGCGTTTTTCACTTAAAGCTATATCGGCAATTTCTACATTGTATTCCCTGCATGCTTTTCTGATAGCATCATTATAATCAGAAAAAGAAATATTCCCATTAAACCATTCAGGAAATGGTCTGTCTGCCTCGTCCCTAATATATCCTTTCGGCAATGTCATTGCAACTATCCTACTGAAAGGATACTGCTTTTTTACAATTTTTAACATAGTACAATATGCACTATAGAAAGAAAAAGTATTTTTTGATTTTTTACATTTGATTGGTATTCCTCTTCCAAAATCATTGAATCCAATATAGATTAAAATACAATCCGGCGCATCATTCTGCGTATGCAGAGCTCCTGCCCGCTCAGGTGAGCAAGCTGCCGGAAATTCATTGCCTGAAACCATGCCTCCCGAATACGAATTGTTAACGCACAGTTCTCCGCCAAGGTCATCTATAACCTGCGACCACCATGTATCCTCGACACTTTTTAAGTCGTTTCTAAAATTGTTGAAGCTGTTATAAAACACTGCATTCTGTTCAGGGTTAAACCCCTCATAGGTGCTTATGGAATCTCCCAAAACAGAATACTTCTTAACAGCCCCCGAAAATACATTACGAAATGCCTCTACATTAGGACACCTCTCCGGCTTTGATGGTTTTATCGCAAAAAAAACACGTTTGAAATACTTACAGTACTTCTCTGATATAAGTGCCTCATAAAAAGCTCCTGCCACCATTGTAGGAGAATTGTGAAACGCTCCGCATCCAAACGCACCAAGAACCAACACATCCACCTTATTTTCAATAGCCGCCTCTAAGATATTGCGTACCCTTCCCAAAATTACGCTCACCAAATAATTATCATTTATTTTTTCATTCAGCTCAATATATGGAGCTGCACAGGTAAGTACATCCACATAGAAGGGATTTTTTAACTGTTTATATTCATCATCCTTTATGACACATACATCATGTGAATATATGACCCTATCCGAAAACATTTTGTCATTTGTATAGCTATGCTTGGAATAGTAATCCTCCATTCTCTCCGGTGCTGCCAGTGCAAAGTATAGATTACTGCATCTGCACAGATACTCTTCCTGTGCATTAGCCCCTCTGAGTACACCACCACCCGGTTCAATGGGATTGGCAAAATTGAGCACTGCCACTCTGTCCGTACATTCTGCCTCTTTGCATTTTTTAGCAGCACTTAATGTAGTTCCCTCCACCACCTGTATCGGCATACAGTCACGGCGCTGCTTATGCAGCGCCGCTGTGAAATTCTCCGGATATATTACTGTATTCTTTATAAGTCTGTTCGTCTTGATATGTAAAAATAGATTATGGGTAAAAATCTTTCTTGTGTTAAAAAAGACAGATATATTATCGTCTACATTCATAGTTTGCTACCCTTCTTTTTTTATCTATTTCGCCCTTTCATGTCCTAGTGAATTTGCATTACCAAGCTTTGTTCCCCATGCCTTAATTGTATTGTCCGCAGCGGAGTAAGCACTTGCGCCTTCCTCCACTGTTTTCCTTATCTTAGAAAGACGGTTATTCAGTAAAGTGAACTGTGCATCAATTTCGGAAAGCTTTAATGACAAATCATTATTGAGTATTGTACTGTCAATTCTGCTTTTAGTTCTACTAAACGAAGAGTATATGTTCGATACAGAATTTTTAATGCCATTAAGCTGTACCGAGCAAGACATTACCGCACTTACATTAATTGTAGTTGAGCTCATCGACTGCCACCACCTTTTTCCGTTCCTTCATACTCTGTGCGCATTTCTTCTCCAAGAAGTTCAGCATTTATATTTATAAGCTTGCCTGCCTGCTTAAGAAGCAGCGTAAGATTATCAAGTTGATTAAGCGCTTTATCAATGCTTCTGGTAATATAGCTAACCTCCTTACCCTGCCAGTTACGTACGAGCATATCTCTATACGAAAGAAGCTGCCTCTTAATTGATTTTAGCTGAGCAGCATATTCTGTCATATCCGACGCCTGACCGGCTGCCATATCAATATTTATTGCCATGTCTCTGCCTCCTCGTTAATTAATTACCCAGCTTCAATTACCACTTACTAATGGAATCAGCTCTGTTGAGGTTGCGTTTCCCTGCATATCATAAAAGACAAACATACAATAGAAACATTCCGGATTCTGAATAGGCTGACTTACGAGCTGAAAGTATGAACAAGGCCATTCATAGCCAGCTAAATATCCCTGCCTCTTTTCCCATTTCCATATTGGAAGAATTTCACCATCCTCATTTCTTGTAAGATAATACAGACCAGAAACAAAATTAATATAATCATAATTATCCAGACACAGCAACTGCTTATCAGGTACTTCCGAATCTGTGATGGGAACCACGCCACAAATTTGTCCATCAGGATACATATCGTTCACAATTATTTGTAAATTTGCCTTTTCCATAGTCCATGATGATATATGTTTAAACCGGTTCAATACAACCGTATAAGTATATCTCTTTTCCTCACTCCCTACATTTTCTTCTCTTAAAAATAATGGAGTTTCTGTCATTTCCTCTGTTAATGCATTACGTGCATAAATAGCATTATCAGCATAGTACATATGCACAGTACCACTTTCATCTATCGGAAAATTATAACCTTGATATACTACCATGTACTGACCATCTTCTATGTCACTATGAAGCTTCCCTTCTTCCTGTGTAGTATTATATAATATAAAA
>CAMAKT010000283.1 GCA_945836135.1 uncultured Clostridia bacterium
TATATGGCAGAGATTAAAGGAATAAAGAAAAAGGAAACACAGAAGCAGATTGGTGAGCTGTTGGAAGTTGTTAATTTATGTAATGTTGCAGATAAAAAAATAGGAGGATTTTCAGGGGGAATGCGACAGAGAGTTATGCTTGCACAGGCATTACTTGGGAAACCGGAGATATTGATTATGGATGAGCCTACGGTAGGGTTGGATCCAAAGGAGAGAATTGCTTTTAGAAATTATGTTTCCAAGCTCTCACGTGACAGGATAGTGCTTATTGCAACACATATTGTAAGTGATATAGAGTATATTGCAGATCATGTCCTGCTTATGAACTCAGGCGAGATTGTGAAGACCGGAACTCCGTCGGAGCTGATTGAGTCAATGAAAGGTAAGGTATGCGAGTACATATGCGGTGAAAAAGAACTGCCATGTATCCAGAAAGAATTTAGAACAGGAAATATCAGACCATGTGATGAAGGATATAAGCTCAGAATTGTTGGGGATAACTTACCTCAAAATTCAATTAGAGTGAACGAGGGAATTGATTTAGAGGATGTATATCTATATTATGTAGGGGATAATTCGGATTGACATGGCCGGATAGGAAGGCAACCTGGCAACAATTTTATCATGATAACTAGGAGGACGTATGAAGACAAAGAGATGGTTCAGGATGGCAGTGCTTGCAGCAGCGCTGATATTGTGTTGTACGTCATGCAAAAAAGACAGCACGGAGGGGGCGGACACAGAGAATGACTACACGCTTTTTAAGCGCGTGGAATCATTATTGTCGTCAACATGCAATATGTTTCCTGAGGAGGGCGCAGATGAAAATACTTCTTTTTATGAATATACCGGCGCAGGCGAGACGATAAGGGTTGAGGAGATATACTATTTTTATAAAGATCCCTACCTTACGAAATATACTATTTACCATAATGATGAAGAAGTGAATACATTCTTAAAGTCGGTTGACTACAAGAAGTCTTACCGATTTCACTATACTGATGTCAATCAGGACGGATACAATGATGTTGTGATAATCGGTTATTCACCAATGGGCTCTTATGCAGGAACAGAGTGGATATATGTCTATGACATCAGGAATAATGAGGTGGTGCAGCTTTTTGATGACACAGAGTCGAGTGGAAGTCATTTTACTCAAAGGCAGCAGGAACAGCTTGAAGCAATGCTTGGCGATGAATTTCATGAGACGTTTCCGGAATGTGAGGAAATATACTATGATGCAGCCGGAAACTTGTATGTTGACAGTGCTGGTAATATATATTATAAGTTTCCTGTTTTGAAACCTAAGTATTGGAACCTGGATGGGCATCTGGGGATGATGATAGCATTCTTCTCATACGACAAAAATTCCGGTGAGCTTAATGTGGCGGACTGTATTTATATGCCTGAAAAGTAATTACGGTCAATTTTGCCGGGAGATTATACAGCCTTTATATAGAATGATTTTTACCTTGCGGCTCCGCCTTTGTTATGTTACAATGAATACAATCCGGAGCCGCTATTTGACTGCCGGAAATGTTTCGTTGGCATCGGGGGAAGATGCAGGAAGGAGAATGTATGTCATACATGGATACCTACAAGCAGTGGTGCGAGAATCCGTATTTTGATGAGGCGGTAAGAGAAGAGCTTAAGTCCATTGCGGGTAACGAGAAGGAGATTGAGGACAGATTTTACAAGGATTTGGAGTTCGGAACCGGCGGTCTTAGAGGTGTTATAGGTTACGGAACCAACAGAATGAATGTATATACAGTAAGAAGAGCTACACAGGGACTGGCTAACTTCATTATCAAGGAGGGCGCACAGGCTAAGGGTGTGGCTATTGCATTTGACTCAAGAAGAATGTCACCTGAGTTTTCACAGGAGGCAGCACTGTGTCTGGCAGCCAACGGGATTAAGGCATATATTTTTCCGTCACTTCGTCCTACACCGGAGCTTTCTTTTGCAGTCAGATATTTAGGCTGTACGGCAGGTATTGTTGTGACTGCCAGCCACAATCCGCCTGAGTACAACGGATATAAGGTATATTGGGAGGACGGTGCACAGATTACGGCGCCTAAGGACAAGCAGATAATCACAGAGGTACTTAATGTAACAGATTTCAACACCGTTAAGACCATGGACAAGGATGCTGCTATTGCTGCCGGGCTGTACAATGTGATTGGACCGGAGCTTGACGATGCATATATTGCGGAGCTTAAGAAGCAGATTGTTAATCCTGAGGTGATTAAGGAGATGGGCAAGGATATGACCATCGTTTACACACCGCTTCATGGCACAGGCAATATTCCTGCTAGAAGAGTTCTGAAGGAAATCGGTTTTGAGAATGTATATGTTGTTCCTGAGCAGGAGCTTCCTAATGGTGAATTCCCTACAGTAAGCTATCCTAATCCGGAGGACCCGGCTGCATTTACCCTGGCACTTAAGCTTGCCAAGGAGAAGAACGCAGATGTAGTACTTGCTACAGACCCGGATGCGGACAGACTTGGCGTATATGCCAAGGACTCCAAGACAGGAGAGTATGTATCCTTCACAGGTAATATGTCCGGTATGCTGATTGCGGAGTATCTCCTTTCACAGAAGAAGACCAAGGGGCTGATTCCGGCTAACGGTGCATTGATTAAGACAATTGTTTCCACCAATATGGCGGATGCGGTTGCAGCAGAATACAATCTGAAGCTTATAGAGGTGCTGACAGGCTTTAAGTATATCGGTGAGCAGATTAAGTTCTTTGAACAGCAGCATACATACGAGTATATGTTCGGCTTCGAGGAGAGCTATGGCTGTCTCGTAGGTACGCATGCAAGAGATAAGGACGCTATTGTGGCTGTTATGGCTCTTTGTGAGGCTGCTGCTTACTATAAGAAGCAGGGACTTACACTCTGGGATCAGATGGTCAATATCTATGAGA
>CAMAKT010000284.1 GCA_945836135.1 uncultured Clostridia bacterium
ATTGTATGTCCGCTGTAGGACTCCTCAATGGTTCCGTTAATGTCTCCTAAGTATTCCTGCTGTGCCTTAAAGTACTTCTGGGAATGTTTTACCACAACCCCTATAAGCATGGCAGATACCGGCAGAATTACCATGGCAATAAGCGTCATGAGGGGGCTTATGGTCATCATCATAATAAATACACCCACCAGAGTGGTCACTGAACTGATTAATGTGGTGATACTCTGGTTAAGGCTGGAACCGAAGGTATCAACATCATTGGTTATTCTTGAGAGAACCTCTCCCACGGTCGTTGACTCAAAATAGGAAAGAGGCATACGGTTGATTTTTTCCGAAATCTCCTTTCTCATCTTGTAGCTCATTTTCTGGGAAATTCCGCTCATGATAAAGCTCTGTACAAATGAGAAAAGTGCGCTCACAACATATAACCCCAAAAGTATCAGAAGGATTACTCCTATCTTGTGAAAATCAATTCCCGCGCCACCGGATACCTTGGATACAAGTCCGTTAAATATCTCCGTTGTAGCTTTTGAAAGCACCTTTGGACCTACAATATTGAATACGGTTCCCGCCACGGCACATATCATAACAAATACGATGGCAACCTTATAACTTCCAATATATGCAAGCATCTTTCCGAAGGTTCCCTTGAAATCTTTCGCCTTCTCCCCCGGCATCATGCCATGAGGACCTCCCGGTCCCTTTCTTCTGTTCATACGTCCGTTATCAGCCATTTGCCCGTGCCCCCTTTCCATTAAGCTCCGCCTCAGATAACTGGGATCTGGCAATCTCAAGATATTCAGGACAGCTCTTTAAGAGTTCTTCATGGATGCCGATTCCTGCCACCCTTCCCTCATTTAGAAGAATAATCTGCTCCGCATTCATGATTGTAGAGATACGCTGCGCCACAATAATCACGGCTGCATCCTGTGTTTTTTGTGCCAGTGCCTTTCTAAGAGCTGCATCCGTCTTAAAATCCAGTGCTGAGAAGCTGTCATCAAAGACATACACCTTCGGATTTACAGCAATGGCTCTGGCGATGGAAAGACGCTGTTTCTGTCCGCCGGACACATTGGTTCCTCCCTGTGATATGGAATCCTTGTACATGTCCTTCTTGCTCTCGATAAATTCCGTTGCCTGAGCAATGGAAGCTGCCTCCTTCATCTCCTCATCGGTTATATGTTCTCCTCCGAACTTTATATTAGATTCGATGGTTCCCGAAAACAGAACCCCCTTCTGCGGTACAAGACCGATGTGGCTCCTAAGCTCATGCTGGGAGATATCGCGTATATCAATACCATCCAAAGTGATGCTTCCCGATGTGACATCATAGAAACGTGTAATCAGATTAGCCACCGTGGATTTGCCGGAGCCCGTGCTTCCAATGATTGCCGTAACCTTTCCCGGCTCAGCCTTAAAGCTTAAGTGGGATATGGCATCCTCCTTGCCTCCGGCGTATCTGAAGCAGACATCCTTAAATTCTATAACACCCTTACAGTCCCTAAGCTTAGCATCAGTCTCTTGGGTATTCTCCTTGTCAGAGATGACCTCTTTGGTGTTTAAGACCTCCTCGATACGGTCTGCAGCTACTCCTGCTCTTGGAAGCATTACCGAAATCATGGTAATCATAAGGAATGCCATGACAATCTGCATGGTATAGGTTATAAATGCCATCATGTCACCTACCTGCATACGACCCAGATCAATTCCCTTGGCACCCATCCATACTATCAGCACCGTTATGGCATTCATGATAAGCATCATGGAAGGCATCATGACCGACATTACCCTATTGGTAAATAACTGTGTTGACATCAAATCCCTGTTCGCCTTGTCAAATCTCTCCTCCTCATGCTTTTCCCTGCTGAATGCACGGATAACCGGGATACCCGTGAGAATCTCACGGGATACGAGATTGACACGGTCTACAAGACTCTGCATCATCTTGAATCTCGGCATTGCAACTACCATCAGTACAAGGACGAGCGATAGCACCGCTCCCACTGCAACACCTATAATCCAACCCATGCCCGTATTAGTATTCTGTACCTTAATTATTCCTCCGATTCCTATAATCGGTGCATACAGTACCATTCTAAGCAGCATTACCGATACCTGCTGTACCTGCTGCACATCATTGGTGCTTCTGGTGATAAGGGACGCTGTTGAAAAATGATTGATATCCGCATTGGAAAAGCCTATAACCTTGGTAAAAAGCTTTTCCCTTAAGTTCTTTCCTATTGCCGCCGCTGTTCTTGCTCCAATAAAGCCCACACCTATTGCCGCTGCCACCATAAGCAGTGTCATAGCTAACATCTTACCGCCTGTACGCAGAAGATAATTCCTCTGGATTGCCGTAAGGTCATAGCCCAGAGCCTCATACTCTTTCTTTACAAGTTCAACAGCCATCTGCTGTCTGATGGAGGAGGACATGTCTCCAAGGGATGAAAGAAAGCTGTCCGTAAGCTCTGCAAGCATCTCCTCCGTAACCATCCCCGCATCATAGCCCGCCAACAGTCCCTCCACGGTATAGGTACCCGAGGTTTCCACCGAATACACCATGCATGCCGCCGTCAGCATAGCGTCATTTAACTGTTCCAGCTTCTGCTTGGAAATATCCCCAAGCACATATGTAGTGCCTTCAAGGCTGTAGCATTCATTTACAAGCTCTGCCTGCTCCTCATTAAGGAACAATCCCATCGCCCTGTATGTATCCCCGCTGTACTCCTGCGCAGCCGCACCCTCGATACCGCCCTGCTGTATTCCCACATCGACAATATCCGAGGTATATGACGGCAGGGACAAATCACAGTATGCCTGTATAATAAGAAGCGCCAGTATGGCGATTACCGCCAGCTTGTGCTCCGACAGGTATTTTAACA
>CAMAKT010000285.1 GCA_945836135.1 uncultured Clostridia bacterium
GGCGTTAGCGGCGTATATTATGCAGAATGTGTTGCAGATGTAATGTCCGCCACAATCTGCGGGACAATATTCTTCTTCAGATTTAAAAAAGTACTGTTAGAATTACAGTAATCCATTGCCATTAAATATTACTGTAATCCTAGTACCTATATCAGGTCGTGTCAGTATATTGAAATATCCATTATGTCTGTCCACAATCCATTTAGCAATAGACAGTCCAAGTCCGGTTCCGCCCGTCTTGTGATTTCTTGCCTCGTCGGAGCGGTAGAAACGCTCAAAAATATGTGCCACATCAGCCTCATGCATTCCCATTCCGTTGTCCTGTACGCTGAAATAGGTTCCTTTTTCCCCGGCTCCTGTCCTTATTGTTATAGTATCCCCCTCTTCAGTATACTTTGCAGCATTGTCAATCAGTATGCGGGCGCACTGCTTAATCATGGATACATCACCGGCTATCTGTGCCGGTTCACCGCGAAACTCATAGCAGTGCTTCTCGTCAAT
Source organism: uncultured Clostridia bacterium (assembly GCA_945836135.1). Classification (GTDB taxonomy): domain Bacteria; phylum Bacillota; class Clostridia; order Lachnospirales; family Lachnospiraceae; genus CAG-882. The sequence continues at coordinate 502 of CAMAKT010000285.1, forward strand.
CATTTTTGACTCCTCATACACCTCTCTCATAAGCTCATCCAGCTGGATGCTCTCAATCTGCAGATTATTTCTTCCGCTGTCTCCTCTCGCCAGAAATAAAAGCTGTTCCACCAGCTTCTGCATGTGCTCGGATTCATTTTTGATTGCACCTATGGATTCATCAAGAATACTCTCATCCTCCTTGCCCCAGCGGTCCAACATATCAGCATAACCTCGTATTACGGCAATAGGTGTACGAAGCTCATGGGATGCATCCGATACAAATCTCGACTGCTGCCTGTAGGTGTCGCGCATGCGCTCAAGCAGTCCATTGAGTGCATCTTCGATGCCCTGCAGTTCCTTATTGTTAGTGGTAATCTTAGCATCCGGAGAGGCTGCATTCACATTGTCAATGGCATCCTCAAGGCTCTTAAAATAATGCTCGTCATAGGCCATATCCGTAAGCTTCTCAGTAGTCCGCGCCATCTCTCTTATAGGTGCAAGCTTGTCATTAATGGTATTTTTCATATTAGCCGACATGACAAGGACGGAAAAGAACTCTATAACAAGTATTCCCAGCCCAACGAAAATAACGTTCCTCGCCTCCGTGCACATGACAGGAACTAAATACTCCTCACCCTCCGGTGTATTCAAACCATATATAAAAAGTACATCTCCCGCTCCAATCTCGATATGCCTTCCGGTTCTTAAGTTAAAGTCTCCCGTCGCTCCCTTTTCAACCGCAAAGCCCCATACAAGAACAGCCACAAGGCAAATAAGCACATCCATTTTCAGAATGTGCAATATATATTTTCCCACGAATGCTCCATTAATTCGCTTTACAATGGAATGCATCTTTCGATTATCATTGCTCGTCTTTGATGACATACCCCACTCCTCTTACTGTCGAAATCAGCTTGATACCGTACACATCATCAATCTTGGTTCTTATGTATCTGACGTATACGTCAATCACATTAGTCTCACCTGCATAATCATATCCACACACTTTTTCCAGGAGATTATCTCTGCTCATGACGATATTCTTATTCTCAAGAAGGTACTCAAGCAGTGAAAATTCCCTGTGGGTAAGCTCCACCGGATGCCCCGAAACCGTGACCTCATGCCTTGCCTTATCAAGGCAGACCTCACCGCATGAAAGTACATTGCCGTTATCCTGTACTGCCGTACCATGGCTTTTTTTAAGGGCAACTCTGATTCTTGCAAGCAGCTCTTCTATGGCAAAGGGCTTGGTTATGTAATCGTCTGCTCCTAGGTCAAGTCCTGACACCTTATCCACCACCGCATCCCTTGCCGTCACCATAATAACCGGCATCTGGCTACTCCTTCTAAGGCGGCGCAGCAGCTCAATTCCGTTAAGCTCAGGAAGCATCACATCCAAAAGCATAAGGTCATAAGCCCCGCTCTCAGCCATACTAAGCCCCGTTCTGCCATCGGCAGCCTTTCCCACCTGATAGCCTTCGTGCTTTAACTCAAGCTCCACAAAGCGCGCAATCTTTTCTTCATCCTCGACAATTAATATTGATGCCATTTATTTCTCCCTTTTGTGCATATATTTAAAACCATTTTAGGGCAGACACCACTCCCCGGTGCCTGCCCTGAAGCTCATATATCTACTTGCTCTCCTCATCATTCTCGGACTTCTTATCCGCTGCTGCCTCGTTGAACTCTCTCTTGATGTTCTCTGTCACATCCGCTGCCTTGTTCATTGTGCTGTTAAACACATCATCCTTCTTAAAAAGAGGGCCTGAAAAACTATAGCGGAAGGAGAAGAACAACCCCACAATCAGAAGTGGTATGCATACCCAGAATGCAAACACCAGCAGCACCACACATAATGTAAGCGGAAGCTTAACTGTGTCTGTTCCGTTGTGCTCCACATCAAAGAAGTTCTCATTTCCAATCTTGATTATCTTGCCAAGCCACTTGAAAAAACTGCCTACAAGATTTCCAAAGGTCACTTTCTTAGTTTCGGAAGTATTCTCTTCCTCGTAATTTCTCTGCTTTCTTGTGCTTTCCTGTGACGTGGTGTAGCTCTCACTCTCCGGCGCTGTGACCTTGCCCAGCTTCTCAAGATATACCACTGCATCAAGCATATCAAAATCACACGCATTAAGTGCTGCCTTGGCATCCTCTAAGCTGGCTCCGGTTCTCGCTGACAGCTTCATTGCCTTGTCAAATTTTTCTTCATTACTGAGTTCCATAATCATTTCCTCCATTTTCTCTATTATATCCTCTTTGTCTTATCAATTACAAGTATTTCTCTTGCTGATGGTTATAATATATACCCCTAAAATTAATATAAAAGGAGGGAAAGATTAAGATTAGATTAAAAAACATATTTTTTCCGTTAATATTA
>CAMAKT010000286.1 GCA_945836135.1 uncultured Clostridia bacterium
TTTCCCTTGACCTTCTGCTCTGCCAGAGCTGTCTGAAGCTGTTCCTGCGTAATTCTGCCTTCACCAATAAGTACGTCACCTAATCTGATTTTCTTACGGACTCCACTAATCATTGTGTGCATTCCTCCCAATTAAAAAATAGTATAATAATAATATTTTTTCAATATTTTTGCAAAACTGGGCAAAAAATCGACAAAACTGGGGATTATTTTAATCGTTGCATATTCTTAAATCTTATAATCCGTTTGACGCTTATTTTCAATAAACATGGTGCGAATAGACATTAAAATGGTGTAAAACGACATTCAAGTAACCTCTATTCACAAACGTCTCCGTCTTGTATGTAAGACAATTAAATTCTATTTTCGTCTCCGATGCAAGACGCTGGTGCAAATCAATTTTTCGGCGTTTTGGTAAATATTTTTTCGGCGTTTTGGCGGAAAATTTTACAGCGTTTTGGCGCTTAGCTATTCGCCCTCCTTCAGCACTACGTTGTCCAGTATAACTGCACTGTACTGATATGCAATGTCTCTTGTAAGCTCTGAGTATAATTCGTCAAAATCCTGTCCGCATATATATCTAAGCTGCGGGTCATTGCGTCCAATCATGAACTCACCGCTACCACTTCGGATTGCATTGGTGTATTCAAAAATATAATACCCGTATTCCGTATAATAATTATTCGCTATTGCCGCCTCGAATACATAGAGAATGATATTTTCGTAAGGAGAGGTTCCTTCGCTGCTTCTCGATAAAAAGATGACCTGATTAAGTTTCAGCTTGTCAACCCATTCATTGTTATCCTGATACAGATAGTTGCTGCTGCCAGTCAGCTTGTAGAGCATACGTGTTGTGGTATCATTGGTATCGTCATATATTACCTTCACGCACTCGCTGGCAATATCACTGAGCACATTACTGTCAAGTTCTGCATGGTCATATATATAGGTGTCAAGACCTTCCACGGTATAATTCATGGTTGTAACATCCGTATAATAGTAATACAGCTCTGCGGTGTCAGGATCCAACATACACCTTATTGTAATAATGTCTCCGTTCTTAAGTCCGGTGGTCTTGCCCTCTATGACATATTCGAGATTCTTAATGTAGGGGTCATCGGACTTATTGGTGTATGTGACAAATGCATAGGGCGCAGTCCCCGTGACAATTACCTCCAAATCCTTGAATACATCAATTTCATATCCCTCGTTAAGCCCGCTCACCTCAATGGTCTTGACAAAATCCGTAACGCTAAGCTTAAGTTCATCGGCAAGCTGCGCATCATATGTGACTGTTACGTTAATCTTGTCTCCGTTTGCCAGCTTTTCAAGCTTGTCCGTAGATATGGAAAATGATGCAACGAAGCTGTCATATTTTGCCCTATCCTCCTGTGTTGCATCCGCTCCGGCAAGTGCAGAATATATGCCTGCCGTGTCCAAATATACTGTTGCCCGTGCCCTTGTGGAAAGTCCTGTCACATTCACAAGCACATACGGGCTTATGGACAATTCCTTCTTACCGGTGCTGCAACCTCCAAGAAGCAGCATACATAATAATATAAAAATGCAATATCTTAATCTTGTCATAATAATCTGTCTATCCTTCCCTGCGCATCACCTCATAAATAAGCTTCGATATATAGTTAATTGAATTGCCCAATGACTCTTCATACCTCTTGCCCTTGTTGCAACACTCAAAGCTGGTATAGCCGTATACATGTTCCTTGTCACCAAGAATTACCTGAATACAGCATTCAGTGTGCTGCATCTTGAAACGCTCAAAAATCTCCCTTTCGGCTCCCTCCACCTTGAAAAGGCTGCTCGCCAAATGGATTCCGTCATTGTCAAAATGCTCCAGATAGGTCGGGCTGTCCGCCCAGAATGCCGTATCACTGCACTCAGCTCCGTAGTAATAGGCTAATTTATATTCAGGTCCGTAATATACGGCTGCCCTGTCAAACTTCATTGCAAAGATTACATGCTCCCTGCCATTCTTCACATTGTATACACCTATTTCCCCCGTATCGTGTTCATAGCGGAAATATGTATGCTCTGCATATCCCAGCAGAATCCTGTACATATTATTGTTCTCGCATGAACTTTCATAGGCTCTCACCAGTGACTCAATATCATAGAATTCCACATCCCAGAGCTGTTCTCCACCTATAAGCTTGTGTTTCTTACGCATACGAATATATGCATCACGGTAAATCTCATCCCCTCTTCTCAGCTTAAGCGTGATGCCTTTCCATTCCTCGTTCACATTCCCGAAAAATGTCATAAAGCGTTCAATATCATCGCTATATAACAGCTTAGGCAGGGCTCTGTATGCTTCCCTGCCAATATACTCAAAATAGTTCTCGCTTCCGTAGCGGACATCAAAGTATTTGTCCACCGTAATCTTGCCGCATTCTATTTTGTCCAATACCATATTGCTTTCCCTTCTCCTTGTAAAAGCATAAGTAAAACCGCCACTCCCCAACGATTTATTTCTGTTAACAGTATACCATTTTTCATGATTTTTTACAAGCTAAAAGGATAAACAACCCCCTCTATTCAAGGTAGTGTTTCATGCTGCTTAATGCGCTTTTTTCAAGTCTCGACACCTGTGCCTGACTGATTCCGATTTCCTTTGCCACCTCCATCTGTGTTTTCCCCTGAAAGAAGCGCAGGTCTATAATATTCTTCTCCCTCTCAGGCAGGCGGTTTATGGCATCATTTAATGCCATGTCCTTCACCCAGTTCTCCTCCAGATGTTTTTTATCACTTATCTGATCCATGACATACAGGGTGTCTCCACCGTCTGTGTAAATCGGTTCATACAGTGATACCGGACTTTGTATCGCAT
>CAMAKT010000287.1 GCA_945836135.1 uncultured Clostridia bacterium
GGTACTTGTCCGTATTGGAAATAAGTCTGTTTGCCTCCTCCTCAGATACGTTCATCCTCGATTCTATTCTTTTAAGACAGTATCTTCTTGGAGCCTCTATGTACACGCTTATAACATTTTTTCTGTCCTTTAATATCCAGTCAGCGCACTTTCCGACAATAATACATGATTCCGTATCCGCAAGCTGTTCAATTATCTGCTTCTGATAGTCGAATATGTTATCATCCGATATAAAACGTCCCTCCGGGTGAATTTTTGTGCTTCTTGTTATATTATGAAAAATATTTGCAATGGACTTAGTGCTGAGTCTCTCATCATGCTTTACAAATTTGCTCTCATCTTCTCCCGCAAGTTGTGCCGCAAATGTAAGGATTCTATGCTCGTAGCAAGGTATTCCGAGTTCATCAGCCAGCGTCTGCGCAATTACCTTGCCACCTGTTCCAAAGCCTCTTGCAATTGTAATTACATAGTTTCCTTCCATATATGATACCTCCTCTTCTTAAACCTTATGGTCATTTCAATGAATCAATCGGTCTTGGATGAACATTCTTCGGAATCGGAACATACGTCTGACCCTCCGTACGTTTTGCATACTCCTTCTTTGCTTCTTCCACAGTCTCCGGGCTGTTATACAGCTTGATAGCTGCATTTGCCAGCACTTTACCGCAATATGCTGTGGCTTTATGCGCAATACTTCCCTTTCCCTGAGATACAATCTGCCATGAGTGTCCCCCTGAAAGTGGTGCCCAGGTGCAAGTGGATATCTGTGCGGTAGGACACTGCCAGCTCACATCACCCACATCAGTTGAGCCGTTCATCATCGACGGATGCAGCTTTTTCTCATAAGGAAAAACAAAATCATATAAAGGATCATATCCATGACCTTCAACTTCCTTAATGTTCTCAGGTTTGCCAAGTGAAGCCAGCATGGCATCAAACTTCGGTCTTGAAGCTGAACCATCAGCAGCAGTTATTTTAGCCGCATACTCATAGTCTTCCTCGGAGAATTCCGGTTTGCCGATATCCATGAAGCTTTTATACAGTTCCTCTTCCAGTACTGTGTTGGGAATTACATTTGCACAGGATTTAATTATCTCTTTCTCATATCTGGTTTCTGTGGCAATAGCCATACCTTCAGCTATTTTAGTTACTCTTTCTGCAAGTTTCTGAACATCCCCAACCTTTGGTGCCCTGATAAGATATAACACAGATGCATAAGGCTGGACAACATTAGGTGAAAAGCCACCTGTATCAATTATTGAATAATGAATTCTGCAATTTGACGGCATATGCTCCCTAAGAAAATTGCATCCAACATTCATAAGCTCCACTGCATCAAGAGCACTCCTGCCATCCTCAGGATTACCTGCTGCATGGGCTGATTTCCCATAGAATCTGTACAAAATCTGAATATTAGCCAGCGACGTATACTGTGCAACCATATTGCAGTCACCCGGATGCCAGGTAAGCGCCAAATCAAGCTGTGAAAATGCTCCTTCTCTTGCCATAAATGCCTTTCCGGAGCCGCCTTCTTCCCCCGGACATCCAAAATAAATAATCGTGCCTTCATGTCCGTCTTCAAGATATTTTTTCACTGCAAGCGCAGCAGCTATTGTACCCACACCCAGGAGATTATGTCCGCAGCCATGTCCGTTTCCTCCCGGAATATACTCTTCCTTCTCAAAACGGTCTGCCACCTGGCTTAGTCCCGCCAAGGCATCGAACTCTCCCAACAGTCCTATTACAGGCTTTCCGTTTCCAAAGGATGCGCAAAAAGCAGTATCTATTCCAAATGCAGGCGAAGTGACTTCAAAACCTTCTTTTCGTAAGAAATCCGTCAGCAGCTTTACCGACTTAAATTCAGAAAACGCCGTTTCTGCGCATTCCCACACTCCGTCAGACAGTTTGTTCAGTTCTTCAAATTTATCATTTATTGCCTTCAGATAATCCTCATACATGACAAATCCTCCTTGTAAAAAGCAATTAAGCTTAAGTGGGCTTAGTAATAAAAAAGAACCGATTCAAATGCTATTTTATAGCCGACTTCCAGACTATCCTCATATACATACTCTTCCCTCGTATGAGCCAGCCCGCCATCCACTACACCATAGCATACTGCCGGTATACCCATTGACAGCGGAACATTGCAGTCTGTGGAGCCCGGCCACATCTTAATTTCTTTTCCTGTATACTTTTTATTTATTTCTACAGCCCTGTCCACTAATGCTTTCTTTTTTTCTTCATCAATCTCTCCATTACATGGTCTCTCACCAAGTATTTCCACATTCACAGTTACCCCTTTCGCACGATAATATTCTATACATGCGTTAAACTGGGCATCCATTACGGCAATATCCTCTCTGTTGTCCGAACGATATTCGTACAACATTTCAGCCTGCTGTGCAATTGTATTAACTGAAGTACCTCCCGAAATAAGCCCCACATTATATGTGGTTCTGCCCTTGTTGGGAACCTTCATGGTATACAGGCTGTCTATCATTGAAGCCAGATATGCAATGGCATTCCGGTTGCCAAAAGCTCCATATGAATGTCCCCCCTCTGTTTTTATTTCCACACGGTATCTTTTCGAACCTACGGCATCGGCGCACACGCCTCCGTAATATCCGTCAAATGAGATGAATTCCTTTATCCTGGAGCCAAAGACTCTGCAGATTTCTTTTGAGCCCTTCAGATTACCAAGGCCCTCTTCTCCTGCATTGGCTACAATAAGCATTCCACCTGTTTTGGGAAGAATTTTCTTTTCTGCTATATATTTAGCAGTGAATAATAAGCCTACAAGATTTGCTGTATCGTCTCCCACTCCCGGGGCTTTTATCTTT
>CAMAKT010000288.1 GCA_945836135.1 uncultured Clostridia bacterium
TATCAAAGGGTAATGATTTATAATAGTTATATAATTCATTAAAATATAATGACAATTTATCATGTGACATTTTCTCTCTTTCCTGATAGGAAAGCACCTTAAGTTCATGATACCTTTGCTCATGAATATATTTATAAACCTCTCCAAAATCGAGTGCCCTTTTTATCTCTTTGTAATTATTGTTATAATCCGCATCCATGCATATAACATCACAAACATTTCTAATCTCTTCTATATTATCCGAGTCGTCCTCCACCATTATGTCTATTTTTTCTTTCTCACATATCTTCCGCTTATCTTCAGCACTGTTTTCAACTGAGACATAATAAATTCCATCATATTCCACATGGTTACGTTTCAGCCATCTCACAAGATACTGTCTCATGATTTTACCCAATATGTTTTCTTTGTCTGCAAGTACTCTTGCCGTTATCAAATATACGCTATTGCCTTGTTCCCGCAGTAAATGTATAACTGCTGCTGCATTTTCCCGAATCGGCATTTTTCTTATATACCAGAACAGATATCTTATATAAAATAATTTCTCGTCACCCTGCGGATATCCAAATCTATCTGGAATTTTATTAGTTGTACAACCAACAAGTTGTGCATTGACATGATACCTTTTAGAAAAGAAGCGATTTCCATATACATTTAGAAACCACTCAAAATCAGTAAGAACTCCATCTATGTCAAAAGCAATTTTTTTATTCGTCTCATAACCTGTTAATGTCTTCTTTACCTGCACAGCTTCTCTTCTCCTGAGTTCAATCCTTCTATTAATATACACTATATTGCTCAATTGAGCAAGTCTTTCGTAACATCTGAACGCTATTTTATATTACTTCTGAACATTAAAATGTAGTTGGGGGGAATACTATTGATGGAGGTTTTTTATTTTGGATATAATTAAGAAAATTGACCAGCTTATGGAGGAGCATAACTGGACAGATTACAAATTATCTGTGGAATCAGGGCTTTCTTCCTCAACTATTGCTAATATTCACCGCCGCAATACGGTGCCGTCCATACCTACCTTAGAAGCTATATGTTCAGCCTTCGGCATTACCTTGTCACAGTTTTTCGATGAGGGCACTGTTACTGTTCAATTGAACAAGGAGCAGCAGGATCTATTCAACAGTTGGGTATCTCTTATCGACCATCAGAAACACCTTGTATACGAGCTTATCAAAGAATTCAAATGAGATAATATTTCACATTTTTACACGCCTTTAATTCATTAACCATTGAAATCCCCCTGCCGATATGATATGATTATCAATATAAAAGTGAAAATTGTCGCCCGTTTTCTTGCGGGCTGCTTCTTGGCTGTTCGCCAATATTTTTCACACATCACACTGAATATTGGCAGGCCTTAACAATCGTCACATATATCTGTTGTTCCATGGTCTGCCCCATACAAGGAGGAGACATATGATTAATGGCAAACCATTGGAAAAGCTTGATTTACTTGACGATTTTTTAATTAACGCCGTGGTTACAGACCCGGATGTGGGCGAAGCCTTCTGCCGTAAGGTGCTTTCCGTGCTGTTGCGTAAAAGTATCGGCACTCTGCGCATAACCGCACAATGCGTTATCCCGGCACCCGTTCCGGGATTAAGAGGCATCCGAATGGATGTTGAGATTGACGAGTATGTGCAGGGAACAGACGGCATGTCCGTACACAATGTGTATGACTTAGAACCGCACCTGCAAAAGAACCTGGCTTTTCCACGTCACAACCGCTTCTATCAGGCTAAGATAGACAGCCGTTACATGCGCAGCGGCGAGAATGACTTCACCAAGCTGCCTAACCTATACATCATTACAATCACCAACTATGACCCTTTCGGTCAGGATTACATGATGTACACCTTCGCCAATAGCTGCAAAGAGGTTAGGGAGCTTGAATATGATGACGGTCTTACATTCATCTATTTCTACACAGGCGGTCACAACGGCGGCAGCGAAGAAATCAGGGCTATGCTCAGATATTTCCAGTCAAGCACCCCTGATAACGTGACAAATGAGGACACAAGAGAAATTCACCAATACACAAACAAGGTTAAACTTAGCCCGGAGGTGAGACAGGAATTTATGAAATTTGAAGAAATTATCGCATACGCAAAAGAAGAAGCTCGGGACGAGGGCAGGAGTGAAGGTCTTAATGAAGGTCTGAGCCAAGGTCGTAGTGAGGGCAAAACCGCCTCGATTATTGAGCTGCTTGCCCAACACGGAGAAGTACCCGACAGTCTCCGCGAGCAGATTACAGCCGAACATGATTCCGCAAAACTGAGCCGATGGCTTATAAGTGCGGCAAATGCAGCATCTGTTGAGGAATTTGCAGAAAAAATGTAGCGTGTGCTACTACCCAATAAGATATTACACGTCGTCATCAAAAAACGGATTAGACTCTCAAGCCTAATCCGTTTTTCATTACAATTATTTCTTATAATTCCGCCTTAATCTTCTCAATCATCTCGGCATATTCAGCGTCGCTTAAGTACTTCCTGTCCGGGTTCATGAGAAACACTCCGCCCCATTCAAATTCATCCTTGTACTTAGGAACAAGGTGGAAATGAAGGTGATGTCCTGTATCGCCGTATGCACCATAGTTAATCTTCTGCGGGTTGAATACCTTCTGAAGCGCTGCTGACACCTTGGCAATGTCCTCAAAGTATGCTGCTCTCTCCTCCGGTGTAAGCTCCGTCATATCACCCACATGCTTCTTGTGCGCGAGAATAACTCTGCCCGGATGGCTCTGCTCCTTAAAAAGGTATACCTTGCAGGTATCCAGCTCACATATCTTAATTCCAAACTTAGC
>CAMAKT010000289.1 GCA_945836135.1 uncultured Clostridia bacterium
CCGCCGGAATACATACCACCAAAAAACGCACTGCTCCGAAAATTGAAGCAGCCATTTCTCCCAAGCCCTCAATATCAGTGTCCGCGGCGTTAAACCAGTCAATAGAAAATGCACTTATGGCAAGTCTTAAGCTGTGTATATATGTTATGCTTTTTTCGGTTGCCGGTTCGTTAATAAATGAGCTTGACTTCCTTAACGACATAACAAAAGCCGGTCTGGTGTCTCTGTGCGAAATCACCGCCGGCCTTAATAAACTTGCTCTGCTTGATATTCCAATACGGATTAAATTCCTGTTAATGACGGTATTCACGGCATTTGGAGGCTTCTCAAGCGTATTCCAGACAATGTCGCTCTCATCGGGAGCACATTTTAATACCGGTAAATACATAGCTTACAAAATAGTTACAGCCCTTACTACCGCATTGATTGTTCTATTCGTCGAAGCCGTCGGAATCTGATACTTCATCCTCAGTTCCGGCAGCCTGAGCGAAGGTCTCTTCCTCCTGATTGATGCCTGCCAGCTCATTGCGGTTGGAAATGACCACATTCAAATCTTTGTCAAGAGCACTCAAAAGTCCTTCGTACTTAGTACGGTTGCTCTCAATTGAATGTTCGATAATACGCTGTAAATTGGCAAGCATATCATCCGTATACTGTACCGCACTGTAACGCATCTGATTAGCTTCCTCTGTAGCCTGGTCTAGTATTGCCTGAGCCTGCATATATGCCTGATCCTTAATCTCCTCCGCCTCAGCATAGGCTCTCTGCATAATCTCATGCTCGTTAACCAATTCCTGGGTATGTACCTTGGCAGCATTCAACATGGAGTCAGCCTGATCCTTGGCATCGGCAAGAATGGCTTCTTTGTTGCTTATAATCTTCTGGTATTTCTTAATTTCATCCGGTGTTCTCATTCTGAGTTCACGAAGAAGTTCTTCAATCTGGTCCTTCTCTACGATAATCTTATTGCTTGAAAAAGGAGCCGGCTTACAATTCTCAATGTACTCTTCGATATCTCCGATAATCTGCTCAATCTTGTTCATAATTCTCCTCCCAGTGAAATTATTTGGCTGTTATATTATATTTATCCAGAACCTTATCACGAACCAGGGTTGTAACAAACTTCGAAATATCTCCGCCGTACCTTGCAACCTCCTTGACAACGCTGGAGCTTAAGTACGCATAGTTAAGATTCGTGGTAAGGAAAATAGTATCAATGTCAGGTGCAATAATGTGATTTGTCTGCGACATCTGCAGCTCATACTCGAAATCCGTGACAGCTCTTAAACCTCTTACAACGGCTGTTGCATGACTCATCCTCGCAAAATCAACAAGAAGTCCGTCAAATGACTGCACCTCCACGTTAGGATACTCCCTGACCGCATCCTCTATCATATTAACACGTTCCTGTGCAGAAAACAACGGAATTTTTGAACTATTATTTAAAACACCAACAATCAGCTTGTCAAAAAGCCGCGATGAACGGCTAATTATATCAATATGTCCTAATGTTACCGGGTCAAAGCTTCCCGGATAGACTGCTATTCTCATTAAATAATTCATCTCCTAATTTTTGTTAAGAAATACATGCTGGTTATTCTTGTATTTCTTGACCTTATTTATTGAATACCCAAGTTCATTAACGTAGTCAAACTTAGTATCATTAGAGGCCTCTATGACGATTATAGTATCATCGGTTATAAGACCGGATGTTTCTAAGTACTCCAGTACTTCCTTCTCGTAATCATGGTTGTATGGCGGGTCCATAAATACAATATCAAATTCTGCCTTGCCTTCCAGCCTCTTAAGTGCCGTCAAGGCATCCGTCTCCATGAGGACTGCATCCTCAGTAAACCGTGTAAATTCCAGATTTGCCTTGATACAGGCAGCAGCCTCCCTGTTGTTCTCCACAAGATATGCCTTTGCGGCTCCGCGGCTTAAGGCTTCTATTCCTATTGCTCCGCTTCCCGAAAAGAGGTCAAGGAAAACACATCCCGGAACATCATTCTGCAGTACGTTAAAAAGTGTCTCCTTTGTTCTGTCCTGAGTAGGTCTTGTGGACATCCCCGGTATTGTCTTAAGCGGCATACTCCTTCTTGTGCCTGCTATAACTCTCATATTGCATAATCTCCTTTAATAGTATATTTTCCCCTCCTGAAGCATCTCAAACTCCTGTCCCTGTATGTTAAAAATATTAACACAGCAGTTCTTCTGAAAAACTCCGTCCCACATATTCTTAATCTCAAGATGGTTAAGATATATCATGATTGATTTGTTAAGTGCTCCATGTGCAGTAATAAGCACTGTCGCATCAGGTTCTTTTATCGATAATGGGACAATTATACTGTCTATAAAATCCCTTGAACGAACGCATAGCTGCTCATAGGTCTCACCGCCCTGTGCCGGAACATATTTATCCGGTGCATCAAAAAAATAATGGAAATCTTCTGTTATTTCGGAAGCCGGAACTCCCTCATTTATTCCGAATCCAATCTCTTTTAACCTGTCATCAGTCACAATTTCAATATTCCTGTCTCTTCTAAGTATCTCGGCAGTCCTGTACGCTCTTTTTAACGGGCTTGAAAAAATGTAGTCAAACTTAATATCCTTAATTGCTTCTGAAGTAACCTCGGCAAGCTTAACACCATATTCATTAAGCTCCGTATCGCTCTGCCCCTGAAGGCGGCGTTCTTTATTCCAGTCTGTCTCACCATGTCTAATAATATAGAGTTTCATAATTCACCTTTTTCTATCTTTTATTATCTACTTGTACACTATAGCATGATTTCCTCATCAGTAAAAGTCTTTTTGAGATT
>CAMAKT010000290.1 GCA_945836135.1 uncultured Clostridia bacterium
TTATGTATAATAATTAATTTAATTAAACATTTTTGTCAAAGAGGACAATATCTGCCGTAGTGCACTTGAGAATATAAGTGGCGGCGATATTGTCTTTTTCATTTTTGGAGGTAACGTATGGACAAAATTGATAAGAAGTTGATTACATTGCTGCAGCAGAATGCTAGGATGCCTTTAAAAGCGTTGGCAGAGAAGGTCTTTTTGTCGTCACCGGCGGTGTCGGCACGTATTGAGAGACTTGAGAAGGAGCAGATTATATCAGGTTATGAGGCCAAGGTCAATCAGTTTAAGCTGGGTTACCACATTACGGCATTCATTAATCTGGATGTGATGCCGACACAGAAGCCGGAATTCTATCCATTTGTTAAATCATGCCCTAATGTGGTTGAATGTAACTGCGTGACAGGGGATTATTCTATGCTTCTTAAAGTGACCTTTCCAAGTACAATGGAACTCGATACTTTTATAGGTCAGCTTCAGAAGTTCGGACGTACCAGCACACAGATTGTATTTTCCACCCCGGTGGAGCCCCGCGGTATCGATGTCAATTTTAACAACGGTGAAGACGAGGAGGAGTAACGCTGTTAACGTTCCTTCCGTCCGCTTACTATGGAATAGTAGGAGCTTGAGGTAATCTTATATACCAGTGTATAGAAAATACCGAAAAGCACGAAGCAGACAATAGTTACCATGATTACAAGTGGAAGATTGGTAAGGTTAAAAAGCATCAGAATCTTCCAGATGAAGGAAAATGCAAAGCCTAAGTGGACACCGGCCATGATGAGCGGTGAGAAGAATACCGTGAGAATCTGGGAGTTGATGCTCTTTCGGATATCCTTTTTAGTCATGCCGACCTTCTGCATAATGTCAAAGCGGGATTTGTCCTCATAGCCCTCTGAAATCTGCTTGTAGTAGATAATCAGTACAGCCGCTAAGAGGAATACGATGCTAAGCATAATCCCAAGGAAGAACAGGCTTCCAAAGGTATTGAAAAAATCCTCCCTGTTTGCCTCACGGCTTTCAACGTTATATGAGTAGATGTTATTTTTTCCTTCAATGTCTAAGTTACGTAATGAAGCGCGGATTGCATCAGCGGCGGCAATCTCCGCTTCGGATGTCTCAAGATCAAAGCCGCATCTTAAGTCGAATACCATCATAGGATCCCCTTGAAAGTTTGCCAGTGATGAAACCGGCTCCACAAATGCATTGAAATCATTAACCACAATGCAGATTGTAGGAATAATCATAGAGTTGAACTCACCGTCTGCAATAAATTCATCCAGAAGCTTTTTAACCTTATATGGTCTGCCGTTTTCCATGGCAAAGGTATTGGAATTATAGCTGTATCTGATGCAGTAGAGCAGGCACTCATCATCGGCAAGAACCTCGTTGGTACCGCACATACGGTTATAGTCAGCCAGGGAAACTACGGCAAGATATCCCACATTGTCATAGGTTGCAAGAGAAAAATCGATAAAAGCGCTGTAATCAATAGTAACTCCACTATCAGAAAAGAGTCCCGGTATTTCTCCGGTGCGCATAAGGTCGATTTCAGGCTGTTGACTGCAACTTTCAATAATTGTGTTTCGAAGAGATTCCACATTTTCATCATCTATTCCATGTATATCTTTTACGGTTATTGATATATTTACACCCTTTGGATACCTGCTTCTTAGGGAATCCTCGGCTCCGAAGTAGAGGCTTGCGGAGGAGGAAATCATAACCAGTACCATTGTAAGCAGTATACAGATAGAGGCAAGTCCGGCACCATTGCGTCTCATGCGATAGACCATTGATGAGACGGAGACAAAATGATTTGGCTTGTAATAATAGCTTTTGTTCTTCTGGAGCAGCTTGCACAGCACAACGGAGCCTGCCATAAAAAGCTCATAGGTTCCGGCGATAACAAGGACAACCGCCAGAAAGAATACTGTGAGGGCCGTTAGTGGTTCCTCGATGGTGACTGCCAGGTAGTAGGCGGTTCCCAATAAAATCACGCCTATAACCGCATGAAGCCATATAAGCTTTGGTATTTTCTCGCCTTCCTTATTGCTTTTAAGAAGCTCCAACGGCTTGGAGCGCCACACTCTTATAAGTGAGTTAATAAGAAGTAAAAAGTAGATACCGAAATAAATCAAAGGCGTTTTCCACAAGGACTTAACACCGATACTGAGTGCATAGGTCACGGGAGCGTTAATTAGCTTAAGCAGTACAAGCTCTGCCGTCTTTGACAGGATAATGCCCGCTGCAAGCCCTGATATCATGGATATTAATCCTACAATAATACATTCCCATATCATTATTCTGCCGATATTTTTCTTATCCATACCTAGTATATTGTACAGACCGAATTCGCGGTATCTTTGACGAATCAGGAAGGAATTGGTATAGAAGAGAAACAGCAGTGAAAAAATCGAAATAACTACACAGCCTAAGGGCAGCATGCTCATTAACACGGAACCGCCGGGCATGTGCAGGATTGTCGGAGACTCAGTCAGAAAGCTCAGTATATAATACATCATTACCATTATCCCACCGGTAAGTATATAGGGGAGGTACAGACGCTTATTTTTGCCTATGCCGTCCCATGCCAGTTTAAGATAGAAGCCTGCTTTCATCTCTTCTCACCACCTGTCGCAAGTATAGTGAGCGTATCGGAAATCATCTGATATAACTGCTCATTTGTGTTATCGCCACGGTATATCTGGTGGAATACCTCGCCGTCCTTAATGAACAGAACACGGCTTGCATGGCTTGCTGCTTTGACCGAATGTGTGACCATAAGGATTGTCTG
>CAMAKT010000291.1 GCA_945836135.1 uncultured Clostridia bacterium
ACGGTAGGCGGTTAGTCCTTCACCAGAGGGACTGTGACCCTCTGTTTACATAGAAATCCCCAGCTTGTCTGACGGAAATCTTGCTAAAGGAGGGATGCTAATGTTGACTATTGAAGGTCTGATTGCGGTTATCAGTTTATGCCTGACCTCTTTCGGACTTGGATATACCATCGGAAGCCACAAGACACAAAAATAGCCGCCCTGTCCTAAGAAAACAAGCGGCAATTTTTGTCAAACTATTTTACTTGGACTAACCGTCTATCGGTAGCACTCTTTGTATAATCATATTAACATTATATACTGAATATGTCAAAGAATATTTTTAAATGGGATGTGTAAATAGATTGTATACTCTTTTCAAGTCGCCTGCATTTACCACCGAGGTCATATTATGTATTTCTTATTTCTTTATATAGGCTTACTTATTACTGCTAAATACAGGTTTAATATAATGTATCTCCAAAGAAGCGTCATAATAGCTCACACCAAAATGCAGATTAGGCCCGGTTACATTTCCCGTAGCACCTGAATATCCGATTATATCTCCTGCTTTGACCTTATCCCCCTCATTCACATTAATTTCCGAAAGATGGTAGTAATGTGTCGAATAACCGTCCTCATGTGCAATTATTACAACAAGGCCATTGTCTCCGTCCATACCGCATGTAACCACTGTTCCGTCCGCCCCGGCATGTACTTCGGTTCCTTCCTCTACATTAAAATCGACTCCGGCATGGAATATTGTCTCGTCCAGTGCAGACCTGTATCCAAAATCAGCGGAAATCTCTGCATTGTCCACCGGCAGAAGATACTCCGGGGTTTGTGTCAAATCGGGCTGTGCCTCAGTCTGCGTACTGTTATTCGCGCTATTATCTGACTCCTGATTATTATCTGCCTTCCTGGTATTATCTGTCTGCTGGCTGGTATTCTCTTCCCGGCTGCTATCCGGCTCCTGACTATTCTCTACCTCCCTGCTGGTATCCTCTTCCCTGCTACTGTCCGGCTCCTGGCTACTGTCCGGCTCCTGGCTACTGTCCGGCTCCTGGCTATTCTCTACCTCCTGATTCTTCTCTAGCCCTTCACTCTTCTCTGCCTCCCGGCTATTCTCAGTCTGCTGCTGTGTCTGTTCTATCTGCACAGTTCCATCGTTTTCCTTTGGATTCGAGCTGCAGGCAACCAGCACTACAGCACATAATACCATTGCCGATAGGGTCACTATTCTCTTAGGTTTTTTATAATCCAACACGTTCACTATCCTCTCCTTCACCGATGTCCTGCCAAATGCCAGTATTCCCGGCAGTGGAAAATGCCCTGCTGCCGCACATTTGAGAAGTGCGTAGGAATACTCCTTGCCTATCCTGCTGCTATCATCGTCATAACCCGCACTATTCTGCGCAATCACTTTCTCATCACAGCTCATTTCCATATCCTTATTCATAGCGTAAAAAGCGACCCAGATAAGCGGGTTAAACCAATGTATACACAGGAGGATGAAAGCTGCCGGCTTTACTGCATAATCATATCTCTTAATGTGGCATTCCTCGTGAAGAAGCACGTACTCCGCATCATCCCCCTCAAGATAATCGGGGATATATATTACGGGTTTGATTATTCCCATAACAAATGGTGTACCGATTCTTTCTGAACGGTATACATTCTCCTTCCCTGACACCCTTACTGCCTTTCTCAGCTTCCATGCAAGTGTAAGGTAGGACACCACTCCGTACACAGTTATCACAATCACTCCCGCAAGCCATATAACTGCAAGGATACCAAGCATCGTGTTTATAGAATGGGGACTTCCTGCTGCCACACTGTCCGTTATAGGCCGAACTATATTTTCCGTTAAATCTCCCCTCGAAACAACATTTCCTGCCACTTTGGCAGGTGTTCCCATGCCCACATTTGCCACCGCATCCTCAAAATTGCCCTGAACAGCTCCAGACGCTGTCAAATCCTGCATCCCCTTGTTTGTGCTGCTTCTGTCTGTACGGAAAAAGTCAAAAATTCCAATGTTAAATAAGCTTATTCTCGATGAGAAGGAAACCGGGCACAGCAGCCTGAAACCCACAACACTCCACATCAGATACGAATATTTCTTTGGTGCCTTTTTAAGCAGGAGCCTGATTAATAACACCACCGGCACCACACACCCGGCAGTCAGGCTCATCTTCACAACATATAAGAATATATTTTCCATTATGCCTCCCCCTTGTGCTTAAATATGCTCATCAATAAGTCTCTTAAGCTCCTTTGCCTCTTCCTCCGTTATCTTCTTCCCTCCAAGAAATGCAACCAGGAAATTAGGTAATGACCCGCCGAAGGTCTGCTCCACAAATCGGTCACTGGCGTAGGCTACCACATCTTCCTTCCTGACCAGTGATGAAACCACGGTGTCAACATTCTGGGCAAAACCCTTTTCACACAGCTTCTTAAGTGTGGTATAGGTTGTGGATTTCTTCCAGCCAAGCTGGGCGCTGCATAATTCCACAAGCTTACCGGAAGCAAGGGGCTCATTCTCCCAGATTACGCACATAAAACGGTAATCGCTCTCACATAATTTCAGATTATCCATATTAATTCCTTCTTTCATAATTATTTGTAACAGCTCATTTTCGAGGCTATACTTAAACTGTTACATTTATTCTGCAAAATATTAGGTTGGTAGTTATCGACCTTATATTTAGTCTACAACCACCAACCTCAAATGTCAAGTATAAGTTTTTTACTTTTTCAAAATCCATCAAATATTCTAAACTCTGCA
>CAMAKT010000292.1 GCA_945836135.1 uncultured Clostridia bacterium
GCTGTCCATGTTAACCACCATTTCCTCTAATTGGTCCATGTTCTTTTGTATTTCGGGCGGATAATCATATTGTGCCAGTACTTCCATATTCTTATCCATCTCATCAATATCCAGCTCCTCCATGGCAAGTCTGAGCATTTCCAGATATGCCAGAATAACAGAATAGTCATCCACTTTCTGCTTATCATGAGCCGGAGCAAATGCCTTAAGCTTATCTTTATAGTCTCTCCACTCATTAAGAAATACCGGTGTCATTCTGTCAAGTACATCCATATCTCCTGATTTTGCCGCATTCTCCAGAAGTCTTGCCACACCTCCCAGAGTTATTGCACCAATTAAATTGGCTGAGCTTTTCATGGAATGAACTTTAATCCTGTACTGTCGTAGCTGTTCTTCGTCTATTGTAGCGTTGAAATTCTCCTGCGTCAAGGTATTATCCTGTATTCGAATGCCTTTATAAAATTCTTCCAGTAAATCAGCTTCCTTATCAATCAGCTTATAGAAATCCATGACTGTCTCAGTAAGCAGCTCCTTATCCGGAAGATGCAGCAGTCCGTAGCTCCAGTCAATTCCGTCAACTTCCGGCATTTCTTCTTCATCCGTGATTTTCTTTGCATCGGCCTTTACAGCCGTACTTTCCGGTTTAGCATAACTATTTTCATCAGAAGAAAAGACAAGCATCTCCCTCGGAAGGAATTCCAGAATAAGTTTCTCCAGCTTCTCCGGATTAATAGGTTTGGACAGAAAAGCATCAAAACCTTCAGCAAGATACATTTCCTTTGCTCCTGATATTGCATTGGCAGTTAACGCAATGACAGGCGTATTTTTACATGGATAATCCTCCATAAGCTTCATCTGCTTCAATGTTTCAACACCATCCAGGTCCGGCATCATATGATCCAAAAAGATAAGATCATAATGTTTGTTATTAACCATTTCAAGACAAGCCAATCCGCCGCCGGCCACATCAATGTTGACTCTTGTGTCTTTTAAGAGGCTTACAAATACCTTCTGATTGGTTGAGTTGTCATCTACAACCAGAACCTCCGCTTTCGGTGCAGTAAAGGCAGCCATATATGAGTATTCCTTGGACTGCTGACGAATGCGCTCCTCAAGATTTCCGACCGGCTGTGCATCAATTATCTGCTGTTTAATTGTAAATGAAAAGCATGAGCCCTTTCCGTACTCACTTTCAACTTCGAGTTTGCTGTTCATGAGTGCAAGAAGCTGTGCAACAATATTTATGCCAAGTCCTGTTCCCTCTATATTGCGGTTTCTCTTTTCTTCGATACGCTCAAATTCCTCAAAGAGCTTATGTATATCCTCTTCCTTAATTCCTATACCCGTGTCCTCGACAGCAAAATGAACGTAAGCCATATTATCCCTGACCTGACCTGTTGCGCTAAGGCTAACGCGGCCTTCGTTGGTATATTTTACAGCATTGTTCAGGAGGTTTATAAGCACCTGCCTGATGCGGACATCATCCCCCAACAGCCTTGAAGGTAAAGTCTCATCAACCTTTATGGACAACTCAAGATTTTTCGCTGCCGCTTTTGCGGATACCATGTTGGAAATATCGTGTATCATGCTGCTTAAATCATAATCAACCTCAATGATTTCCAGCTTTCCCGATTCAATTTTGGAGAAATCCAGAATATCATTAATCAAAGCAAGAAGATTCTGCCCCGCATTCTGTATATCAAGAGCATATTCCTTAATCTGTAAATCCTTGGTTTCACGAAGAATCATGGTATCCATTCCAAGCACCGCATTAATTGGTGTCCTTATCTCATGGGACATACGTGCAAGGAATCTTCCCTTTGACTCATTTGCCGCCATAGCGTTCCTTCTGGCTTCCTCTGCCTCTTCATTTGCCTTCTTAAGCTGTTCATTTTTCTTTTCCATATACTCAACTTCATGTTTAAGAAGTCTTGCATTTTCCTGAATACTGTTAGAATATCCCATAACAATTTGTCTGAAGTGCTTATAAAGCAGCCCCACACTGAATATGGTTGTACCGTAACGGCTGAACAATCCCATATCTCCCACGCCAACCAGATACATCCGGGCTATATCCGCCACTCCTCCGACTGCCATGGCAAATAATGCAAGCATCTCTACAAGAAGTTCACGGTTATGGCTGCTTCTTAATTTCTGGATGTACGACACTCCTACCACAACCGTTGACACCATTATGAGGGCATGGGAAAACACAGCCATGTCCATAAAATCCCGCAGGTTAAAAAACTGAAGCACTATCTGCAAAACAATATTGAGGCATTCAATTCCTCCCAGTATTCTCCAACGCCATTTATATTCACTGAAGCTTCCGCACCCGTAATAGAGTGTCAGCATAAGCGGTATCAGCATAAGGCTTAGAAATATCAGCACCGAATACATCGTCTGATTACCATAAAAAATATTCAGTACCTTGGTTTCAATCAGATAATATATGGAAGTCACAATACAATAGCCCGAAATGTACTGCATTCCTCCGTCATTCTGCTTAGACACCTTCTGGAACACAAACAAAAGCGCAAAATCCAGGCTGCAAATAAGAATCAGAAGGCTGCACAATATCTTGACAAGATTATTCTTAAACATCTTAAGAATAAGTACATCCCGTCTTCCTACAGATATTTTTCCTATTTTGGCAGCGTAATCGGCATAAGGAGACTGCATTTCTATCTCTATAAGTCCCTCTGTCAAAGAC
>CAMAKT010000293.1 GCA_945836135.1 uncultured Clostridia bacterium
AAAAGGAAGTGGTGGCGGAAACTATTGGAAAGAATTACTTGATCGCATTAGAGATATCCGTTCATCAGAAAAAGTGTTGTATCGTCAGGTTTTGGATTTGTATGCTACAAGTGTGGATTATGACCCGCATAGTGAGCAATCTGTTTTATTTTTTAAGATTGTACAAAATAAATTGCATTATGCAGCACATGGTCATACGGCTGCTGAAGTAATATATGAGCGTGCAAATGCAGAAGAGCCTTTTATGGGATTGAAGTCATTTAAGGGAGAACTGCCTGCACTGAAAGATATAGGAATTGCCAAGAATTATCTAAATGAGAGTGAGTTAAAAATATTAAATAATCTTGTGTCCGGTTATTTTGATTTAGCAGAAATCAATGCAATTGAGCATAAACCAATGTATATGAGTGATTATGTAGATCAATTGGATTCGGTTTTATCATCGGGGAATAGGAAATTATTAACCGATTCCGGTAAAATCACTCATGAGGAAGCAATGAAAAAGGCAAAAGAGGAATACAGAAAATATCAGGAAATTACATTATCACCAGTGGAACAAGCGTATATGGAAACAATTAAAGATGCCGGTAAGGCTACAAAAAGAGGTGAACGGAAATAAATCCTATTTCCTTATTGGTTAAATATTAGGAAAAAATAATGTAAGTTAGTTTGTAAGATAAGCAAATTCCAAAATTTGTTAATCATGCCATACGGCTTGATTATATATGCAAAGATAAAAACGCAATATGCATCTGAGGATGTGCTAGAGCCGGTTGGTAGCCCGGCCGTCATAGTGAATCTATGGTAAGTAACCTGCCCCTCCGGGTTGTCCATTCTTTGCTCATCAATCATTTGCGCGGAGCAGTGCAAGATAGGAGGGATTGTCATGGGCAAAGTAAGTGTCAAACTAACAGTATTTTTTGAAGAACCATTCTGGATAGGGGTTTTTGAGAGAATCCAAGATGGAAAACTATCAGTGGCTAAAGCAACATTTGGTGCAGAACCAAAGGATTATGAAGTGCAGGAGTTCGTTTTGAAATACTATTATCGTTTGCAATTCAGCCCGGCTGTGGCAGCTGTTGTGAAGGAAACGAAAAGAAATCCCAAAAGGCTATTGCGTGATGCAAAAAAACAGACGCAGGAAAACGGTATTGGGACAAAATCACAGCAAGCGTTAAAATTACAACAGGAGCAGAACAAACAGGAACGCAAGGTCAAAAGCCGGGAACAAAAAGAAGCCGAAGATTTGCGAATGTTTGAACTGAAACAGCAAAAGAAAAGGGAAAAGCATAAGGGGCATTGATGCCCCTTGGCTTGACCTCGAAAGGATGGAAACAGATGAATATTATTCAAGGGCAAGCTTTAATAATGACATCAGCTCATCAGGGGATTTGTTCATTCCATGGGACGCCCAGGTACATATAATATTCAGTACACCGCCACTGCTATAGGACAGGGCATATTCAAGAGTTGCATAATTGTAATCAGTCCGTTGCGATAGAGGAGGATAGTCAGGTCCTTGTTTTCGTACCGGAAATGAAGAGCAAATTCACTGGTATGAAGATAGCTCTTATCCGCTGAATTGTTACATTTTACGGGGGAAAATTATGTCAAGACAGTATCTTTTTACGGAGCGCACACACCTGATGTGACCGAATATGAATTTTGGAATTATTGCATCTGTTAATGCACCACTCGACGAGAATAGAATCAGATATACAGTTTCTGTTCTTGTAAAAGCTCATCCATTTTTGTCTGCCTTATTAGGATATGAGGGAGAATCGGACAAGTATTATTACGATATTACGCCGAATCCACAGGTTGAGTTATTATTTAAGGATAAGCCGGTTGACGGGATATATGATGAATCGGTAATGAAGGAATACGAGAAGCTTATTTCTGTAGATTGGGATTTATTTAAGGAAGGAATGCTTAAGATTGCATTCTGGAAGGAGGGAGAGCGGACCTGCCTGCTCTTTGTGTTTCATCATCTTCTGGCTGACGGAAGAGCAGCGCTTTCTCTGGTAGAGGAGTTCGCAGATTACTATGTAAACGGAATCGAGCCTGAAAAAGCTGTGGAAACCTTGATATCATCAGAGAATTTTCCGGCAGGTTCGGAATTTCCTTTATTATTTAATGGCAAGGATGTGTCAGGAGGAGAACACAGGGAAAATAATTATGGCCTGTGATCTAAGAAAACGGCTTTATTATATCTCGTACTACAGTGTTTTGCCAGGTTAGAGCCGTCCCTGCTTGATGCAGCGGCTATTTCGGCAGCAGGCCATTTCGACAGTAAAGCCGGTAAATTTGTAGGAACATTTTTCTTTGGTATGGGAAGTCCTTCGGGATACAGCATAACAAATCTTGGGAAGATTGAAAGCAGCTCTATTGAGAATGCAGTATTTATTCCGCCTGCTTCACCGGCAGTTAAGAAGACAGAAGGGGTTCTGACAGTAAACGGGCGGATGAATATATGTACCGGTGAGAGATAATGTGAAAAGAATCAATTTGCCAACAGTCGAGGGAGTAGAAAAATAGCGGTCGGAGTATGAAGTTGTGAGGTGAATATTTATGAGTGAATTATGGGATTGCTATGATAAAGCTTTTAATATAATAGATGGAAAAGTACTTGTTCGAGGACATGAATCTGAATTTTCTCCCGACGAATACCATCTTGTATGCGAGGTTGCTGTCAG
>CAMAKT010000294.1 GCA_945836135.1 uncultured Clostridia bacterium
CGAGATAGGTGGTATAGAATACCATCTGTGTGGGTACCAGATGCATTCTTTCTAAGAAGGAATAACCTTTACCCTAAGTTTGTATTGAATTGTTGTGATGCAGTATCTACAGATACTATGCACAGGATCAAATTTAATGATGGTGTTGAGCCAGAGAGAATCCTGTTGTCTTATTACAATAGTATATCTTTTGCATTTACAGAATTATGTGGTAGAAGCTATGGCGGCGGTGTACTTGAAATACTTCCTGGTGAAGTTGGAAATATATTAGTGCCAAAGTTGGATAATATACCAATTGAGACAGTACGACAGGTGCTTAAAGAGGTTGATCGAATTGTAAGAGACGATGAGCCGATAGAAAATGCATTGGATATTGTTGATAGAGAGATACTGATAAAAAGTATTGGTATTGACAAAAAGCTATGCATAGATGCTCGTAATATTTGGAAAAAGTTGCAGAGAAGAAGATTGAAGAGAGGATGAGAATTATGTCATTATAAGAAGAATATAATTCTTAGAGAGGGGGTACGTATTGCGTGAAGAAAACAGATAAAGAACGGTTAAAAAAGATAGTAGATACATGGGAAAATTTGTGCAGTCAGTTAGGGAAATTATTAAAACTATTGATGATAATGATTTACCGAATTAAAGTATTGACTTATGAATGTATTTGAGATAAAATATGTTCTATGCATATTGTTAAACTTTAAACATATATGCTATTATACCTAAAAAACTTAATTTAATTATGTCGCTTGGGTGACAATAGGAGGCAAAGAGAAGAGATGGGAAGAGTTTATAATTTTTCTGCCGGACCTGCTGTATTACCGGAAGAGGTCTTAAAGGAAGCTGCTGACGAGATGCTTGACTACAAGGGAACGGGAATGTCCGTAATGGAGATGAGTCACCGTTCAAAGGCTTATGAAACAATTATTAAAGAAGCAGAGGTTGATATCAGAGAGTTGATGAACATACCTGATAATTATAAGGTGCTGTTCCTTCAGGGCGGTGCGTCACAGCAGTTTGCCATGATTCCGATGAACCTTATGAAGAATAAGAAGGCTGCCTATATTGTTACAGGACAGTGGGCTAAGAAGGCATATCAGGAGGCGAAGCTGTACGGCGAGGCAGTGGAGGTTGCTTCTTCCGCTGACAAGACATTTTCATACATACCTGACTGCTCTGACCTTGATATTCCGGAGGATGCGGACTATGTTTATATCTGTGAGAACAACACAATATACGGCACTAAGTTCCATGAGCTGCCGAACACCAAGGGGCATACACTTGTTGCGGATGTTTCATCCTGCTTTTTGTCCGAACCTGTTGATGTCACCAAGTATGGCGTGATTTACGGCGGTGTTCAGAAGAATATCGGACCTGCAGGTGTTGTAATCGTGATTATCCGTGAGGATTTGATTACGGAGGATGTACTTCCGGGAACACCTACAATGTTAAGATACAAGATTCATGCAGACAACGCATCACTTTACAATACACCACCTGCTTACGGCATTTATATCTGCGGCAAGGTATTCAAGTGGCTAAAGAAGCAGGGCGGTCTGGCGGCAATGAAGGAGTACAATGAGAAGAAGGCCAAGGTTCTCTATGATTTCCTCGACCAGAGCAAGCTGTTTAAGGGCACTGTTGTTCCGAAGGACCGCTCTCTTATGAATGTTCCTTTCGTGACAGGCAATGAAGAGTTAGATGCTAAGTTTGTCAAGGAGGCAGCCGCAGCAGGATTTGTGAACCTCAAGGGACACAGAACAGTGGGTGGTATGAGAGCAAGCATATACAATGCGATGCCGATTGAGGGCGTTGAGAAGCTTGTAGAGTTCATGAAGAAATTCGAGGAGGAAAATGCATAATGGTTAAAGTTAATTGTCTGAATCCTATTTCAAAGGTGGGAATGAAGCTTTTCAGCGATAATTATGAGATAGTTGATGATTTTGCCCAGGCTGATGCGGCGCTGGTAAGAAGTGCTGCAATGCATGAGCTTAATTTGCCTGAATCCCTGCTTGCAGTGGCAAGAGCAGGAGCAGGAACCAACAATATTCCTCTTGATAAATGTGCCGAGAAGGGTATCGTAGTATTCAATACTCCGGGTGCCAATGCCAACGGTGTTAAGGAGCTGGTTGTAGCAGGACTTATGATGGGCTCCCGTGATCTTGCAGGCGGTATGAAGTGGGTAGAGGATAACAAGACCGACGAGAATATCGGCAAGACCATGGAGAAGGCGAAGTCCAAGTTTGCCGGAAGAGAGATTACCGGCAAGAAGCTTGGTGTAATCGGTCTTGGTGCCATCGGTGTTCTGGTTGCCAATGCAGCAGTTAATCTTGGAATGGAAGTTTACGGCTGTGACCCGTTCCTGTCCGTAGAACACGCACTTAACCTTTCAAGACAGGTTAAACTGGTAAAGACTAGAGATGAGATTTTTGAGAACTGTGATTACATCACTGTTCATGTACCTCTTCTTGAGGATACCAAGGGTATGATTAACAGTCTTACCATAGCAAAGATGAAGGACGGTGTTGTCATCCTTAACTTTGCAAGAGACCTTCTGGTTAATGATGATGCTATTCTTGCAGGTCTTGAGTCCGGCAAGATATCCAGATACGTAACTGATTTCCCTACCGCTAAGGTGGCAGGCAAGCCGGGCGT
>CAMAKT010000295.1 GCA_945836135.1 uncultured Clostridia bacterium
ATTGCATCCTCCAGAGAGTAACACACTTGATGAAATCCGTATTTCTTTTCATTTTCTGTATATTCGCATATCCCCTGTTCTGAATACACTTCACAAAAATACAGCCGGCTCATCTGGTGCCATATCTTCGGTTCATGTACAGAAAGTCTCTTTTCCTCTATCTCGCCAAAAGGACGAATCGTTTCCGGAATGACGTCATACCCGGTTTCCTCCTTTACTTCTCTAATCAGAGCCTGTATATCATCCTCTCCGGCCTCAATACCGCCGCCCGGCAATTTCAGCTCATCAAAAGAGCTTTGTATCAGAAGCAGATTCCCGTCAATAAATATAATTCCCCTGACAGCCACCCTGTATATCTCTTCCATATTTTCATCGTAATTATGTTCATCCATTACCAAAATTTTGTCCATTTTAGCCACTCTCCTAAGTATACATGCCTTTTTGTCAGAACATCAAAGCATGCATATTTTAGCACCTTAACCATTATTCGAAATGAAAAATATTCTCAATCCCGGCTTTTTCAAAAGTCTTCCTTGCCATTCTCCACATTGCTTTTGCGTGGATTCTATCATGCCAGATGAAACGGCGCAGCACCTTTCTCACCGACCACATCTCGCCATAGCTTCCTTCCTGCAAGAGATTATTAAGAAAGCCCGGTGTACTTTCCAGTAATTCAAAGCCTCTCTTCCTGCACTTCAGAATAGAGCCTTCGTTGTCTGCATCCACTCCAATTTCTCCAAAATAATAGCTGTTTACATTTTTTGTGTGCATATACATCTCTTCGGCAGTCCGGGGAACCTGTCCATAAAAAGTCCTGCGAACCGGCATACAGGATACATTCTTATCCGGTATGGACTCATACAGACTCAAAAAATCTTCCGCCGATTTCAGGGCAAGGCCTTTAAGTTCAGTATATTCTTCTATTGTAAGCGGTTCTCTTTCCCCATCAAATATCACATCACTGTCTGCATCCTTAATCTCAAGGTCGGAGGTCTTTTCCTGTACAATGTCAGTATCAATCTCTTCCGGAACTGCCTCTCCAAGCCATGCAAAATACGAGCGTATCTCCTCCGGCATCTTTCCCAACGCACTATCCGGCGTGCTGCCTCTTGTAAATGCTCCGACGCAATTCTCTGCATATATTAAGCTGTCATCACCATTATGTTCCCATATACATTTTATCTTCATGTTTGCTTCTCCTACCACAAATCATAAGGTTTCATTGTCTCTGTATTTCTATATTCATGCTTCTCGTAGTATCCAATCAACTTTCCTTCATCTCTAAGAGCAACCATATATACATCCTTATTTTGCTTTTCATTATGAAAAGTATATACAATATTGTGATTATCATCTTCCATAAACCAATCAACCACTTGCTGAATCTTTTCTCTAGACTTTTGGTTGTGACATTCCATGAGGCTTCTTCCCATCAACTTTTCTCCGCCCCATTTCTCATAGTTACGTACAGCAGCCGGATTCATATAAATAATTTCATGCTCCAAGTTGCATATTACTACTGCACATCTATCCTGATCCACAATACTCCTAAAAAAACTCACATACGAACTATACTTTTCCATTGCTTAATCTCCTTCTTGTGTCCATGCCGCTAATACCAGCTTCTCAAACGACTGTGCAAATCGCGAATCTGCATATTACCATTCACTTAACACGATAATCTGTACCATTTCTTGATATATGAATCTTCCAATAACGACTTATCTGCATTTACAAGTTCAATAAATAACGTAGTCAGTCCATCCCATTCCTCATAGTCACCTGCGTCAAACAATTTCAAATTCAACTGCTCCAAAGTCCAGTTATTTTTAATAGAATTATGCAACATTGATGTAGTAGCCCAGTTTTCCTCCGAGTCTGCCCCGCCAAGTGCAACTGGATATATATGATCCACCGTTGGAATAAACTCCCAATATGCATTGTGACATTCTTCCATTTTCCAATGTGAATGATAGGGGAATTCCTCAGGCATATAGTGTGATAACACCTTCAAGAATCCGGGATTTACCAGTTTCTGTCCACTATACCTGTCTATAAAACCATCCTTTTTGAATTGCTGCATTTTCTGCTTGTCCGTATATGCCCTTCCCGCCGCTTCCATATGTATAAATGGATACTGCTCCTTTATTACTTTCTTAGCATTATCCTGTTCACCCAAAAGAAAATATTTTCCCACCTGCTCCAAGGATTCAATTTTTACCATAACAATTCCACCTACCCGTTTATCATAACTTGTCTGCTTTGTGCGGAAAGAATAGTATCTCGTATTTCTCCAATAATACTGTGTTCTTCAGAATAGAAGTCCGGTTCAATATGTACTGAGTCATTATTACACAGCTTTACCTCACTTCTGATATGTCTCTATTATAGCAAAGTAATGAGGATTTGTGTAGCTTGGTGTTAAGTTTCGACACCTAAATAATAATAATCGATTAAAATCTTTATTAGCCTTTACCATTTATCTGATTGTAATTGTTACAAAGACCAGAGCTCTGACTTGTCAATTTCGGAACACTTTTTATGTGTCAGCATAATATAAATTATCGTTTAGTGCAGGCAGAATCTCACTTTTTTAATTGCCGGAACGGGCAAAACTTGCTTTTT
>CAMAKT010000296.1 GCA_945836135.1 uncultured Clostridia bacterium
GGGAGAATTATATCTTCTTCAAGGGATTCTCCTTTTTTCACATCAGTACGATGGCTTACTTTCATAGTAAAAAAATAAGACCGGCAAATAAACCTGCCGGTCTTATTCTGTCCTGAATTGCATGTTTTATACAGTCATATGGCTGCTCTTTGCGTACAGATTGGAAATAAGCTTTGTATAACGTACCGCATCCTTCATTGAATCCATGTCATCCACAGCCTCGCCGTTATCCTTGATGCGGTCAAACTGTGCATCATTTGAATTAACAAATCCGAGTGTGGTTACGATAACACTGAGCTTATCGCTAATGCTGGCATTGCTGTAGTCACCCTTGACACCAACAATTTCCATAACGGAACTAAGCTCTGCTTCTGTCCAGTCCTCTGCTTTTGAATTCATAATATAATTAATTCGCTCTTCAGTTGTCTTGCAATTAATAAAACCTCTCAGCATAATAATCCCTCCCTTTCTTTTACGAGTGCCATTATTACACAGAAAGTCAATATGTGCAAATAGAAAAAGGGAGTGATTTTCGTCGTTTTATTGTAAAAAAAACCATATTTTTGTACAAACTGTATATTTATTTGCTTTTTCTTTGTGCAAAAAGTCATTTATATGAAAAGAATAATGTATCATTGTTAAAAGTTTAGCACAAAAATCAACCAATCCACTCCTTAAATACGCAAAGAGCATTTTGTGAAAATATTTTTTCCACATCGCTCTCATGGAAACCGGCTCTGCACAATGCTTTGGCAAGCCATGGCATCTGTCCTTCCTCACCGGTAAGCATTGCTGACATTTTCCCTGTAAAAAATACTTCCCACCGCAGTAAGGCTGTCTGCCAAATCCTTACGATAGCATAGTGATGTCGGTGACAGGCTGTTAATCACTACTCCGTCGCTCCCTGTCCGTGCCGTGGAATGTATATATTCACAGTTGCCTATATACATCGCCGTATGTCCGGGGAAGTACATAAGATCCCCCGGCTTAATGTTTTTTGCCGCAATCTCATGTACCGGGAACCCATCCTTAATCCTTGCATCTCGAAAAATAGCAACTCCGTTTAGCAGATATGACATTGCCGTAAGACCTGAACAGTCAATTCCAAGGGGTGTCTTTCCGCCCCATCGGTACTGCGTTCCAAGATATGACTTCGCAGTATCCACTACTGCCCTTCTGAACTTATCCTCATCACAAATATAAGCCTTGCTGCCTGTAAGCGGCTCATTGTATGACATGACAAAGCTTTCCCTAATATAGCCTTGTCTACCTTCATTAAGCAATACTCTCAAATATCCGTCGACATACATGTCATCTGTACATATTATGGCACCTCTGGTCACACTAATCAATCTCTGACTGTTTACATAAGGCCCGGCAAGAATGTCGGCATAGGCAGCACACACCCATACCTTCCTGATTTTGCTGCACTCATCCCCATATATGCTTCGCATATTGCCGCAACAATCACTTTCCTCTTTTTCATATAGGATTACTTCATCCCTTTTTACATAACCATCATAATTGTAAAAAGTTCTAATCTTTATGAATCCCCCCCGGCCTGCCATAGAGCACACACCCATACTCTCATCAAGCACGGTAAACTCCTGACCGTAAAGACCTTCATCCGATATCGTTGATTTAATCCTGCCTTCTGTCTGCTCTAAAATATATGGTACCTCATATATATTCGCAATGGTTCTGTTAATAACCCCCTGCATCATTATGAATTTCCCCTACCGTATTCTTTTTATATTATACACAAATCCTGTCTGAACAGTACCTTCAATTTCCCCAAATTAAAAAGTAAGCCCGAACACATATAATTATGCGTTCAGGCTCATTTGACTTAATTTTACTGCTGTTTTGCTTCGTAATATCTCGGTCCGGATGTTTCCCCCTTATATAAAAGCTTCATGATAATAGGCGTTGCAATGGATGAGCAGATTATAAGCAGAATTACAGGGGCGAAATACTGTGCCTCAATAAGTCCTGCCGAAAGACCTTTCTGCGCTACAATCAGCGCCACCTCACCTCTTGTCATCATCCCGACACCAATCTTTAAGCTGTCCTTTGTACTGAAGCGGCACATTCTGGCAACCGCTCCGCAGCCCACAACCTTTCCGAGAAGTGCTACAATTACAAATCCCAGGGAGAATAAAAGCATCTCTCCTGTAATGGAGCTAAGCTCCGTCTTAAGTCCTATGCTGGCAAAGAATATCGGACCGAATAATATGTATGAGGTAATGTCCATCTGCTCCGAAACATACTTGGAATCCTTGATACTGCAAAGGACAATTCCCGCAATATAAGCACCTGTTATGTCCGCAATGCCAAACCATTCTTCAGCGATATAAGCAAATCCAAAACAGAATGCAAGAGAAAAAATAGGTATTCTCTTCTTATGAAATGCAATCTTATCTATGTACTTAAATATCTGGTATGAAATAAATCCCACAATACCGCTGAACAGGAAGAACAAAAGTGTATTAACTATAACAGTTGTCGGCTTCTGACTTGGGTCCTTTAATCCGATAACAAATGTAAGAACAATAATACCTATCACATCATCGATAATCGCAGCATTGAGAATAGTCGTTCCTACCTTCCCCTT
>CAMAKT010000297.1 GCA_945836135.1 uncultured Clostridia bacterium
AATATGAAGCTTAGCGGAGCAGTATGCGATTATACAGAGCCTTCCACGGGGAAGAGCTTTATGTTTTTTCCGGTAGAGAGTGTATAGGAGGATTGGCATGTCAGAAATGAAAATAATAGAGTATTTTACATGTGATAATAAGGCACACTGGTTAGAGGAAATAGGAAGGTGTGATTGGGGAGCAGGGAAGTTCCTTCATGAATTGTTAGAGAGTAATAGTCTTAAGAAGATGGTGGGCGAGACGGCACTTGTTCCTATGCTGGTTGATGGTGACAAGCTGGTGTCATTTTGTACCCTTGCTCCTCTTGATGATGTGCAGCCTACGGATATGACGCCGTGGATTGGCTTTGTATATACATTTCCGGAATATAGGGGACACCATTATGCAGGGCAGCTTTTTCATTATGCTGAGAGCATTGCTACAATTATGGGAAAAGAATACATATATATTTCCACAGGACATACAGGGTTGTATGAAAAATATGGCTATGAATTTTTTAAGATGGACAAGGATATAGGCGGCGAGGACACAAGGGTGTACCGCAAGGCTCTGGCAATGGATGGACCGGAAAAGGAACGCAGAAATGAGGATGGCGCAAAGTGGAAGTCAGAGATTGTGAATGAAGCTAAAAAGGGAAGAGATAAGGTTGCTTACTGTGGCTTTTCGTGTGATCACTGTTTCCTGGGAGAATGGTGCGGAGGCTGCCGTTCAGTATTTAACTGCTGTTCCTACGGAACACTTCATGATAAAGGAAAATGCCCGAATGCGGCCTGCTGTCAGGAGAAGGGTATAGAAGGGTGCTACGAATGCAGTGAGCTTGATGGTTGTACCAAGGGCTTCTATCGCCCGGACAACGACGGAGCCTATGCCTGCAAGGCACAGGCTATGTTTATCAGGAAGTATGGAAAAGAGAAGTTCTTACTGGTTCATGACAGGCTTCATGAGATGTATGATTTTAAAAAGACTCAGGAGATACTTGGAACCAGTGTGGATGAAGGGCTGAAGATACTGGAGGAAACGCTGAACCGGTAATTACCTCATTGCACTTTCCCAATACTGCGCCTGGGCGGCACCGGTGGGTGTGTGCCCATACTGTATACGCTGTACAGAAGGCAGCAGACAGTCAAATCCTTGGCCAATTTGATATAGTGAGGCAGATATGGTACATAGCAAGAAGATGAAAAAAGGCGGGGTCATTCGCGTAATAATATTTATTTTATTGGTTCTGTTTGTATGTTATTTGTGTATTGCTTACAATTATGATTTATACAAAGAAACCATGCTGATTTCGATTTCGGATGAAAGAGTAGATTTGGACGGTGCAGATTTTTCGTTTTTATTCATGATGATGGGCGGTGCAATAAATTCGATGCTTTGTCTGTTTTACCTTGTTGTTTCAATTATTGTAATTTTGATTTATAGCCTGATTGCTTTTTTAATCTTTGGGGTGGTTGGCTTAAGCAAGAAGAGTTCAATTAATGAGACAGAATGTCAGATTTATCAGTATTCATTTTATGCGCTTTTGGCATTTACCGTATTAATTAGTATCATCATGTCACATGGTACAAATTTGCTAATTATATTGGGATTAAATGTAATATGGGCACTATTTGCATATTATTTCGTTTTGAGACGTTCGAAAAAATTAAGGGATGCATTAAGAAAACAGAGTGAACAGTAAAAACAAGGACTGTAGAAATGCAAGAAAAAGGTTTGATAGCACGAGAAAATAGGAGGCTTTTATTGCATGTATGTTGTGCAATAGAAGTCTCTTTTTATAATGTAATAAGATAACCTCATGAAATGTCATGACAGACTAAAGCAATGTAGCAAGTATGATTTTAAAACTGGTTAGATAAATATAAAAATATATTGACAAATGATAATTATATGAATATAATGACAATATGCCGGTTAGATAAATATCAAAATAAATTAATAAAAAGGAAAGTGATGACTATGAAAAGAAGTACATATTGTGGTATAATTAAGGCTGCAGGAATTGGCAAGGGGGACCTCGTGTTGATTCAGTACTGGATGAGAAGATGATTGGTACATTCCATCTGGGAATCAGTAATAATGTGATGTTTGGCGGAATCAATGAGTCGGAAGAGCATAACAATCTAATCGGTGCAGAGGAATATAATTGGAAAGAATAAAAAAAGTGTAGGAAAGAGGTAAAAAGTGTGAAAAATATGCTCGATAGCATATTTTTCGCACCCGAATTTGTGCCGAAGCGACACAAATTCATATCGCAGAGCCGAATTGGAGATTCGGCTCGCGTTCCTCGCGATAAATCGCTTCGGAATGGAGGATTAATATGAACAATTTAGAAAAGGAATTTTTTGAGTTTTTAGACTCAAGGAAGCAGGAGGTCTTATCAGAGGCCGCAGCACTGGTGAAGGATGACAGAAAGGACGAGAGCAATATTCTGAAGGCAAAGGCCAATATCTATGATATTTTTAAGGCGCTTTGGACTGCATCTAAGAATACTACATCTGATACGGACGGTTTCAAGACTGCTTTCCTTAATAAGGCAGCAGCTATTCCGTCAGCCTGGGAAGTCTCATTGGCAAAGGCGAAGGAGCA
>CAMAKT010000298.1 GCA_945836135.1 uncultured Clostridia bacterium
TATGTAAAAGGCATTGTAACATACATTTGGAGGAAATAACCATGTTTCGAAAATTTTAATAAATTGAAATGGTATCCTCTGTCACCTTACACCCTAAGCACAGCACCTTAACCCCTGCTGCCTTGGCTTCATCAAGTGCCTGTCCGAATTCCTTATGAGTTGCCACATTTGGACGCACCTCATTAATTCCTTCCATCTGCACGACAAATGCCACATAGCACTTATATCCTGCTTGTGCAGCCCTTGCAAGCTCCCTTAGGTGCTTCACTCCTCTCTCGGTGGGGGCATCCGGAAAATAGCCGATACCATCCACCTCCAGAGTACAGCCCTTGACTTCCATTAGAAACTTCTCTTCTCCCTTTTCCATATAAAAATCAATCCGTGAATCCCCATAGGTGTACTCCGGCTTAATCAATGTATAATCCTGTTTTTCAAGCCACTCCTTCACCACTTTATTCGGGGCCTGACTGTCGATATTCACCCAGCCTAAGTTTTCCTTATATACGCCAATTAAGTCATATTTTGTCTTGCGTTCAGGGTTATCCGAAACCTCCAGAATCACGTCCGCCTCCGGAAGAAGCAGCTCTTTACATCTGCCTGTATTCTTTACATGGACTGTTTCCAGTATGCCATCCACCCACACCTTTGCAATAAAGCGGTTTGGTCTATTGTCAAATCTACCATGAATAATATGTCCGTACTTCACTTAGACATCAACCTTTCTTCCCACTCCGCTTCCTTAAATCCTACGAGCATCTTCTCACCATCCAACACAATCGGACGCTTCACCAGCATTCCGTTTGAAGCCAATAATCTTAACTGTTCATCCTCGCTCATTGAAGCCAGTTTGTCCTTAAGCTGCATTTCCTTGTAAAGCAGACCACTGGTGTTGAAAAACTTCTTAAGGGGTAGTCCACTCTTCTCATACCACTCTTTTAACTCATCATATGACGGATTTTCCTCCACGATATGACGAGCCATATATTCCATGTTGTGTTCGTCCAGCCATTTCTTAGCCCTCTGGCAGGTTGTGCATCTTGGATATTCTATAAATAACATTGTATGTCCTCCTTTATCTAAAATAATTTAAGCCCTTCTTTTGTAAGTTCATATACCTTATCACACACCTCATCAATGTATTTCCTATCATGGGATATACTGATTACCGCACCCGGATATTCCTTTATCATCTTTCTGATAACCGGGCCTGATAATGGTGAAAAATTTCTTGTGGGTTCATCTAGAATCAGAACATTTGCATCCGACAAACTCATTTTCAACAGCAGTACTTTTGCCTTCTGTCCTCCTGATAGCTCTTTAATCGGATGCTCCACCTCCTCAGCTGTATACTTAAGAGAACCAAGATATGTTCTTATTCTGGTTCTCTCCTCTTTGTCTCCTGATTTATCAAGGTAATCAACCGGTGTCATCTCAAGATTCAAGAGTTCCTCATAATTTTGCGGCATATATTCCGCATGAATATCCGTTCTTTCTAAAAGTTCCTCAGCAATTCTCTTAATTAATGTCGTTTTACCGGCTCCGTTTGCGCCGACGATGCAGATTTTCTCTGCGCCTCTGATTCTAAGGAAAATGTTCTGTGACAACAGCTTTTCCTCCCGCATGCTTCCAGCATCGGGAGCCATAAGCTTTGGAAGTTCATATTCTATCACTGTTTTTCCTGCCGGAATCCCGGAATTCTTATCCCCTAATTTAAAGAATATTGCTTCTTCCTGTTCCGGCATCTCAGTCATATTTTGATCTTCACGTTCAAAACGTTTTCCCATGGACTTCACTGTATGCATCTTGTCCTTGAGATTTTTGGCCGTCGCCGGGTCCTGTCTGGTACAAGTACTTAATGCATGTTCTACACTCTGCAAAACTCTTCTGTATTTTTCATCACGAATTTTCTTTTCTCTTTGGTCATTTAACGCCTGCTGCTCCTGTCTCTCGAAACTGTTGAGCCGCTCTTCTACATATCTGCGATATGGCATCCTCGCAACTGTATACCTTGATTTTGTTTTTCTTTGAATCTGTTCGATGTGAATGACCATATTGGCAGTGTTCTCAATCAGGGTTTCATCGTGGGAAATATAGAGGACAATGTACTTCCATTCATTAATCAGTTTTTCCAGAAGCTCCAATGTTGCTATATCAATGTCGTTGGACGGCTCGTCCAAAAGCAGCACCGTGGGTTCCTGCATCATCAGTCTCATAAGCTGGGCTTTTATTTTTTCTCCGCCCGAAAGACTGTTTAACAACTGCTCTCTATAGAAAAAATCCGTATCCACCTTGAAATTCTTTGCCAGAACCGCCAAATCTTTTGGTGACTGATTCCAGAAGAAATCATTCTCTGAAAAGAACTCATACACTGTCTTTTTCTTCTCTTCCTCCGGTAGTTCCTGTGGAAGATATCCCAGCCTTTCCTGACCTGATATCCTGACACCACTTGCTTCTATATAACCCTCCACCAACTTGGGGCTATATATCCATTTCATCAAGGTCGATTTCCCATTCCCCTCTTCTCCGATTATAACAGCTTTATCACCATTATTTAACACCAAATTAAAATTTTCTATTATCACC
>CAMAKT010000299.1 GCA_945836135.1 uncultured Clostridia bacterium
TGTGATAGACGGAACAGTACTGATGAGAGATTCCGATAGTGATAATTCCTGTGAGATTGTGTATACAATTCAATTGAAGTAAGGGGTATGCTCGGAGCATATTTGATTATAAATGAATTAGGGGTTGCAAAGCACTTTCAATTCATGTAACATCAACTAAAAAAGGGGGATTTTTGTTTATGAAAAAAAGATATGTTATGGCTCAGTAGTCTGAGCTTAAATAAATATGAATAGTAAGCTCAGATGAATCCTAAGAGAAATAAATTAGGAGGATAATAATGAGCTATTTACGTGCAGAGGATATTCTGCCGAAAGAATTAATTGAAACTATTCAGCAATATGTAAATGGAGAATTAATCTATATTCCAAGTAAGGAAAAGCAGACCTGGGGGAGCAGAACCGACACCAGACAGTTTCTTCACAAAAGAAATTTAGAAATATATGAAAAGTACCAAAATAATGCATCCATCCGGGAACTGGTAGAGGAATATTCATTATCCGTTAAGAGCATCCAAAGAATTATCCGCAATATAAAAGCTTCTGAGTCGGATGGTGTAGATGAAGCAGCAGAGCTGTAGTACGGTCAGAGTGTTTCATCGCTGCGGCGGATGTGGGAAGAGGCAGGAGTTTATCAACTCCGGCAAATTCAGAGTGAATGCTAATGGGAATAGCGTGGATGTCTGGCTGATTTACCGTTGTAAGAAATGCAAACATTCATGGAATCTGACCATATTCGAGAGAGTGAAACCTGGAAAAATTCCTCAGGAATTGTATGGACACTTTATGGATAATGATATTGAAATTGCTTGTAAATATGGAAATGATATAGATTTTTTGAAAAGAAATAATGCTGAATTGAAGTAAGTGGAGGGCAAACCGAGGTGACCCCAAAGATAACTGTCTGCGATGATGAAACAAAAATAATTGAAGATATAAAACGGATTATTGAAAAAGAAATACCGGATGCGGAAATCTCTGCGTACACCAATGGAGACAGTCTTTTAAAAGGGCTGGAAGAGGATAACTATGATATAGTGCTTCTGGATATCGATATGCCGGGAATTAAAAATCCCCATTACCGGATTTGGTCCGGTAATGGGGAACATATCACATAGTTGATGGGCAGGCTAACCTTTTTATAATTCATTATAGTTTGTTTCCTGCTTTGAAATGCTGATTTCAAGATTTCCGTTTCTGCAACGAAGTGCATCTATGAATTTCTTTTCAGTTGACAAATCCTTCAAAGTGATGTTGTAGGTAAGCTTGAACATGCTTCCCATATTGGTGGTCTTTACGGAGAGAACCTCGTATTTGGAGGTGTATTTCTCAAGCAAGTCATCAAAGATGTCGTTATAGTCTAAATCCTCCGGAATGGTAATTCGCAGAATCTTGTCGGATGAGGGGCTGCTCTTTATGCCGAGACCAGTCTGGGTAAGCAGTGTAAAGACAAGACCAAGTATTATTGCAAAGAGTACGGCATATCCTAAGTATCCCATTCCAAGTATGAGTCCGGTGGCCATGGCTAAGAATAACATGCCGATTTCCTTGGCAGTGCCGGGAACCGAGCGGAAACGTACCAGGCTGAAGGCACCGGCTACTGCAACACCTGCTCCTACATTACCATTTACCATCATGATTACAACACATACGATGGTTGGAAGAAGTGCCAGGGTGATGATAAAGCTCTGGGAGCTGCGGTTTTTGAAGCTGTATAGAAAAGCGTAAAAAATTCCAATCAGCAGGGAAATAACGATGCAGAGCAGGAACTGTGATACCATAATTGATAGCTCCGTCTGGTCAAATATTCCCTGGAAAAATGAGTTATGCATATTTGTAGATACCTCCGTCTGGTATATTATGAATAGTGTTTGTTTTATTAATGGTGTTGTCCTTGTCATGGCTGCTGTTATGTAGCATTGTCGTATAGGCTGAACCGTATTTTGAAAAGGAGGTCGGTCTTATATTGTTCCGGCTGAAGAAATGAACCAGCCACAGCGGAATGGAACCGGCTATCTTAACCTCCAGCAGTGCCTGACCGGGCTTAAGCAGGGGAGCGCCATGCACAGGGCTGCAAAGGGACAGGTCATCATCACGCCAGAGGATGTTTTCGTCAAAGGTCATACGGAATTCATGATCATTCTTATCGTAGAACGCTTCTCTCTCGCAGGAAATCATTACAGCGGGAGCAAGACCAGCATAACGCTTCATGGAATAATCAATCTCCCGCATTATCTGGGTGTCCTTGCAGGCAGCTCCTGTCCTCATGTATTCCTCGAACTGTCTTTCCTTCATTCCTTCACGACGCTTGTATACAACAGAATCATATTTCTTCTTAAGCTCCAGAAAGACCTCTGTATCCTTTCCTGCCACGCCATAGCTTCTTATTCTAAGCTTTTCCTTGTAGGCAGGCTTATCTATGGAGCGGCGGATCAGAAGATGATCCGGGGTGTCAAGGTAGAGGCTTAATATGGTGCTTCTGCCATGAACATCAGCAATCATATGCTCCTTCATTGCATCGAGCAGCATATTCTTCTGTTCTTTTGTCAGCATATATTTTATTTCGTATCGCTTGAAAA
>CAMAKT010000300.1 GCA_945836135.1 uncultured Clostridia bacterium
TGATAAGATTCTGGTACTTCAAAATGGCAGGATAACCGAATCAGGTAATCATGAAGAACTTATTGCAAAGAAGGGTTACTATTACGAACTGGTTAAATTACAGACAGGTCAGGAAAACCTGTAGGAGGGAGGCAGTCGATGGCACGTAATACATACAAACAGGATGAGCGATTAGAAGAACCATTTGATATACGTCATTTGCTCAGGGCATCTTCTTATATAAAAAAATATCTTAAGTATATGATTCTGGCTTTTTTCTTAAGCGGACTTGGAGGTATTTTCGGATATCTGGCACCGATGATTGTACAAAGAGCCCTGGATGTGGCAGTTCCTGACAAAAATATGAGGATGTTACTTACTTTAGTTTTAATTCTGGCTGCGATTTATGCTGCCAGCATCATATTTACTACAATACGAAGCAGAATGATGATTAATGTGAGCCAGAACATTATCTATGATATCAGAAAGGATTTGTTCGAGCATTTACAGAGACTGTCTTTCCAATATTACGATGACAGGCCACATGGAAAGATTCTTATCAGAGTGGTGAACTATGTTAATTCCGTATCGGATATGCTTTCAAACGGACTTATTAATATAGTGCTGGAGATATTCAACCTTCTGTTCATTATTGTATTTATGTTTATGGTTGATGTACAGCTTGCTATTGTGGTTCTTTGCGGTGTTCCTTTTCTTGCAGTATTTATGTTATGGATAAAGAACAAACAGAGAATTGCATGGCAGAGAGTATCTAACAAGAATTCCAACCTGAATGCTTATCTTCAGGAAAATATTGTAGGAGCAAGAATTACCCAAATATTTGCCAGAGAGGATGAGAACGCTGAAATATTCAAGGGATTGTCGGAGGACTGCCGACGTACATGGACCGGAGCGGTACGCTACTCCAACCTGGTATGGCCGGGAATTGATACCATATCAGTAATTGTAAGAGCGGCAATTTTCTTATTTGGTTTGATTATATTCGGAGAGGGTAACAAATCCCTTGGCACAATCGTTGCTATTTCAAGCTATGCTTCCTTCTTCTGGCAGCCTATAATGAACCTTGGAAATATATTTAATAATTTCATTAACAACATAGCATATCTGGAGAGAATATTTGAAACCATAGATGAGCCTGTAACCGTTAAGGATGAACCTGATGCAGTGCAGATGCCGCCTATTAAAGGCAAGGTTACCTTTGAAAATGTTCAGTTCTCATATGATGACAGCAAGGTTATCTTAGAAAATGTATCCTTTACAGTTAACCCGGGAGAGAGTATTGCCCTTGTGGGACCTACCGGGGCAGGTAAGAGCACAATAGTCAACCTTATATCACGTTTTTATAATGTCGACAAGGGACGTGTGCTTATCGACGACCAGGATATTTCCAAGGTAACTCTTCACTCACTTCGCTCCCAGATGGGCATAATGATGCAGGACAGCTTCATTTTTTCAGGTACTATTGAGGATAATATCAGATACGGTAAATTAGATGCCACCATTGAGGAGATTGTAAGAGCCAGCCGGACAGTATGTGCTGACGAGTTTATTTCCAAAATGGCTGAGGGATACAAGACGGAGGTCAGAGAACGTGGTTCAACATTGAGCCAGGGTCAGAAACAGCTTATCTCATTTGCAAGAACATTAATCTCAGACCCTGCCATTCTTATTCTTGATGAGGCAACCTCAAGTATTGATGTTCAGACGGAAAAAGCTCTGCAAACGGGACTTAATGCAATGCTTAAGGGAAGAACTTCCTTCATTATTGCCCACAGGCTTTCTACAATAAGAAACTGTGACAAGATAATGTACATTGATAATGGTGGAATAATGGAATGCGGAACACATGATGAGCTCATGGCTAAGAAGGGATATTATTATAAGCTATATACAGCTCAAAGTGAGGAATAAGAATACTGCTATTGTTTAATAAGGAGTAGGTAAGCCAAGGCTTGCCTACTCCATTAATATATAGTTTGAAAGCTTACTTTTGGACTTATCTCTGCTGTCGTATATCTTCTTAAGTGAATCAATGATTTCCTGCTGTTCATATACGAACTGTTCATCATGGCTTAATAGAAAATAGCGGCTTTTTATAGAATCAAGCACCTCTATCTCGCTTTTTAGA
Organism: uncultured Clostridia bacterium; assembly: GCA_945836135.1. Lineage (GTDB taxonomy): Bacteria > Bacillota > Clostridia > Lachnospirales > Lachnospiraceae > CAG-882. Next base: position 2,129 of record CAMAKT010000300.1, read on the forward strand.
AGCTGGGCATTATAGCAGACCTGCCCCTTAATCATGGCTGTATAAGTGGCATCACCCAGAAAGGTGTACTCCTCATTGACACACATTGCCAGAGAACCCTTGGCATGAGTTGATGGAAGGGGGATTATCTCAATACTGATGCCGTCCTCAATATGTTCTTTTTCTGTGACACATATACTCTGAACTTCCCCTATACTGTCAGCCGTGTGCATTATACCCTCTCTAACAATATTATCAGGCAGGTGCTTAATGCTCTCCCTTCCGCCATACACAGTATCATAATTAATTAATCCTATGTTTCCCATATGGTCTTGGTGAAAATGAGACAGAATTACACTTTTTTTCTTGTCAATACCATTAATGTAATTCATGCTGTACTCATTTGCTCCCACATCGTACAGATATACCCGC
>CAMAKT010000301.1 GCA_945836135.1 uncultured Clostridia bacterium
CCCGGCGATGTACCGCCCTCCAGCCATGCAATGACGCTGTCCAGAAACTCTTCCGGATCCATACGGTTTCTCACGGCAATCTGATATACCTCATATTTTTGTGCAAGCTCTTCCCTGCTCATTGAGCCGACAGGAGTCCCCGCTTCCTTAATCGCTTCAATAAGCTCTTCAATCTCCTCATCTCCAACAAAATCATACCATACAAGATTATCCGGATTGGTAAGTTCCTCATATGATACTCCAAGCAGCTCATAATCAAGCGCGTTATAATAATCCCCTTCCACCGGGTACTTGCTTCCCACCCACGACGGATATATTTCATTGGAGGAATCCAGTACACACAGCTCTGTTCCCGCAATGCAGCATATCAGCTTTTCCTGCGGGTTTTCCTCATAATATTCCATAAGCTCGTACTCATCTTTTCCGGTCAGTATAAGCTCTCCTCCTCCAAGTCCACCCACATAGCCCAGCGAAATGCAGACATTATCACTCATATCTTCATTGAAAATAATTATGTACCTGCTTGAGTTTACCTTATTATTCCCCGCCTCAAAACGCCTGATTGTCACCGTCGAAACATAGCAGCCGTCATCGCCGGCAAATTTCCCGCCCGCAAGCGTATTAATAAGAACCCTTATCCTGTCATATATCTGCTTTTCCTCGTCCGTGTCCGAACTGCCTGCAAGTATTCTGCCGATATCTTCCATATCATCACTGTAATCAATATCCGCCGCCGTGATATCCTCCGCATTAAACTTCGGCGATGCCATGCTCGGCGTACCCGTAGGCGGGGTATAGATGTAATAGCCCGATGTCTGCACCTCCTTCGACGGCACCTCCTTATTTAGCCCGCAGCCGCCGAGTGCAAAAGCAGCCGTAAGTACCATACCCGAAATAAATACTTTTTTACATACAATCTCTTTTTTCATGAAATTTTCTCCTCTTCATATGCCCCATAATAATCCCAAGAAATGTAACTATCAGAAACGTAATCAGCCAGATAATAAAGCCATGATGAGCATATAATCCTGCCTTTTCTTCCTCTGACATAACATCAGTAATCAAATGCATATTGCGGTTCCGAAGAAAATCCCCCAGGAACTGTCCCAGAAAAATACCCACCATACATCCCATGGTAATTGAAACCGACTCGTAATATTTACTATAATATGCCAGTATTGCCGCCGGAAGCCAGATAAACAAATACCATCTGTCATACATCCATTTGAAAAGGTACACCTCCTGTAAGGCTATGGCAGAAACAATATACAATATCAGGAAAGGCAGTAGATGCAGACCTGCAGTCAATATTCCTCGTTTTCTAAATTTTTTCATTATGACCTCATGTGTCTCCGTCATATCTTAATAATATAATCATATCATACATTTTACCACTATACAAGCTGACAATGACTGCACCAACGGTGATAAAGATGTGAGCACAGAATAATTCACCTCTTTAAAGTGCCAAACCGCCTTATTTTACATGGCTTTGCAATATATTTTTTATGTATATTTTTATGTACAATCCATGAATTTTCGCTCAAAGCTCTTGACGTGTATACAATGTGCATTGTATAATACAAGTACGCTAAACGTGTATAATTTGCCCGGTCAGGCTGGCGTCAACAGCCCGTTTTCGGGTGAAAAACACATATAACACACTTTATAGGAGGTTTTTTTCATTATGAGATCAGAATGGACAGGTTTCGTAGGCGGTAAGTGGGAAGAGCAGGTCGATGTAAGAGACTTCATCCAGAAGAACTACACACCTTATGAGGGCGATGATTCTTTCCTTTGCGGACCTACAGAGGCAACTAAGACTCTTTGGGCACAGGTTATGGAGCTTTCAAAGCAGGAGCGTGAGAAGGGCGGCGTCCTTGATATGGATACCAAGGTTCCTTCAACAATCACATCACATGCAGCAGGCTACCTTAATAAGGATTTAGAGAAGATTGTAGGCTTCCAGACAGACAAGCCTTTCAAGAGATCTTTACAGCCATACGGCGGTATCAACATGGCTAAGGCTGCCCTTGTTACCAACGGCTACCAGATTGATCCTGAGATTGAGGAGTTCTTCACAATTCACAGAAAGACACACAATGCCGGTGTATTTGATGCTTACACTCCTGAGATGAGAGTTTGCCGTTCCAACCATATCATTACAGGTCTTCCTGATGCTTATGGCCGTGGACGTATCATCGGCGACTACAGAAGAGTAGCTCTCTACGGTGTAGATTTCCTTATCAAGGATAAGGAGTATCAGAAGGCTACAACTTCCAAGGTTATGACTCCGGATGTTATCCGTGACAGAGAGGAGCTTTCCGAGCAGATAAGAGCTCTCGGCGAGTTGAAGAAGTTAGCTGAGATTTACGGCTGTGATATTTCCAAGCCGGCTACTAACGTACAGGAAGCTATTCAGGCTACCTACTTCGGTTATCTTGCTGCTGTTAAGGAGCAGAACGGTGCTGCTATGTCCCTTGGACGTACTTCTACCTTCCTTGACTGCTATG
>CAMAKT010000302.1 GCA_945836135.1 uncultured Clostridia bacterium
TCTGTTTTCATGTCTGCCATTTCTGTTTTCATGCCAGTAATCTCTGTTTTCATGTCTGCCATTTCTGTTTTCATGCCGGTAATTTCTTGCAAAATAATATCCATTTTTTCTGAATCAGTCATTTCATTTTCCTCCTTTATTGATGCTTTTTTCACTACTCTTTTATATTATTTTTCTTAAGTGTAACTCTGTTGTATATCACAAATGCCGCTCCGAGAATCACAAGAATCACCGACAGAAGCTGTGATGCTGCAATTCCTCCGAGCTGCTTGATAACCAACTGGTCTGTGCGCAGTCCCTCTATAAAGAAACGTCCCACGCCATAACCCATAAGGTAGATTGCAAATATCTCTCCGTTGAATTTCTTATGACGCTTATACAGGCATATTCCAATAAACAACAGAAGGTTCCATACACCTTCATACAGGAAGGTCGGATGCACCTGAACATAGCTTACTCCGTCAATGGTCACCAGATGCTCTATAAGCTCCTCGGTAATTCCCTTAGCCTCCGTTACCGGAAGCTGCATAGCGAAGAGGTTGTCCGTATAACCACCGAATGCTTCCCTGTTAAAGAAGTTACCCCATCGTCCTATAATTTGTCCGATGATTAATCCCTGTACCGCCGTATCAGCCATAAGCCAGAAATTAAGCTTCTTGACCTTTGTAAAAATAAACAATGTCAGTACCGACGCAAGCACTCCTCCGTATATGGCAAGTCCGCCTGCCCTAAAATTCAGAATCTCCAGCGGATGCTGGCTGTAGTAATCCCACTCAAAGATAACATAGTACAGTCTGGCTCCTATGATGGCAGCAATAAGCGTATACAGAGTAAAGTCGATGTAATCGTCAACCTTCTGCCCCGTCTTCTTCGCTTCGCGGTAAGCCACCAGCGCTCCCATCAGCATGCCGATTCCGATAATAATTCCGTAATAAGCTATCTCAAGGCCAAATATTGTTAATGATTTGCCCGGATTAAGTGTAAGTCCCAGATGCGGGAACCTTATTGTCGTGTTCATATAAATCCTCCATGTCGAAGCAAGTAATTGCAAAATACGCTATCCTTAAATTATAACATATACTTTTCTAAATACAATGCTTTTTGAACAGCTTCATGTCCGATATTTTTCTACACAGTTTTCTGCTTCGGCACCTGTAAGTGAAAACTTATCCATTAGTTTCTCTTTAATTATTTCGTTCTTGATCTCAAGTTCAATGCATGCCGCAACAAAATTCTCTATTCCCTGCCTCATTCCATCGTCATGACCTAAATCATACTCTGCCTTGCGAAGCTTCTTTTCTTCTTCCTCTTTGTTATATTCAAACAAGCTGGTCAGCTCGACCTCCGAACGATTCGCACTAAGAAAATCCACCAGTATTCCCTCCTTGATGCACTCATCTATTGCGCGTTTTACTGCCGCATCCTGCCGTCTCCTGCTTATTATTGTGAAATATGCTTTGAATATATCCTAGCACAATGTATCATGTTTGGCAACATTTTTATATTTATCAGATGTAAAAACAGTGCATCACCTCCAAGTGTAATGCACTGTCTAATATCATATAATAATATATAATCTTAAATTAGCTTTTGATTTTCCAGAATCATAACATCTTTAAGAGCATCAAGATAGCATGCTGCCGGATAATTTACACAATATACATTGTTCCTGACGCTCAATATACGCTTTGCTCCTGCCTTCCCTGATAAGCCCGATGCGCCCGGATTGTCAAAACAACTTATAATATTAGGATCGTTAGGATATTCAACGTGTCCACCCTGTGTTGAAAATACTCCAATTATCTCTATACCATTATTGCTATTAAAACGAAAACTATATTTTTTCATATCTTCCTCCCATATTAATATACGAAATATATTACATATCCGTTTTCATTATCCGCTTCCACTTCTATACTATACGGATTACAACTCAATATCTTTCCTTCTTCGTTTGTTAATATATAGTCCGATATCTGTTCCAGATTTTCATTAATGAAATATACTCCTGTCCCGTCATATACCAAGGTTCTTCCATTGATGAACGGAGCACCAATATCTACATATCTCGCCAGTTCATTCATGGTCCCGTACTCGTAAATATATGCTCCATCAGCATCACCGGCAATAATGTATTTATCATCAAAGTTTATCCATTGATATATTTGCTCTGACAGTTCTTCGTAATCGCCAAGTTTTACAATCTTATATAATTCGTCATTGTAAAGTCTTATACCACAATAGGTTTCCCCATCCACATCTCGAAAATCATATACATTAAAGCCATTTACCCTATATGAATCCGGCAGAATAAACGCTTCTCCTGTATTCCGTGACACGAGTGTAAGATATCTTTGAGAATCCTGTATTGTATATCCCCATATCATATCTGCTGAAATAAAGTAACTCATATCCACATATCGGTCAAAGTTCATGTCCAGATTCTTTTCCATTTGTACACCGTCCTTATTAACAGTGTATAAAGTATAATTATGTACTGTATTCTTGTCAT
>CAMAKT010000303.1 GCA_945836135.1 uncultured Clostridia bacterium
AAACCTGAACCACTGGTTGGCAACGCAGTTGAAAGCGGATGTAATTATGACCTTATAAATGTTGTGATGATTTGTCTGGGAAAAACTGGAATGGCGGATTCAGCCGGTTTGGTGAAATTTCTTGAGGTATTGCTTGGAACGGAATTGACGGCGGATGAAAAGAAGATTATATTAGAGGAAGAATATGATATTCCCATGACGGAGTCATTTGAAAGTGAGGTGTGTAGTATGTGTAATTTGAGTCAGGGAGTTCTGGAAAAAGGAATGGAAAAAGGGATAATAAGCCTTGTTGAGATTCTAAAAGAGCTAGGAATGCCTGATAGATTTATTATTGATAAAATAATGGAGAAATTTTCATTGCCTGAAGAAGCAGCAGAAGAATATTTAACTGAGTTCTACGAATGTTAGGAAAATGTGCAGAAAAAATCTGCACATTTTTTATAAATAGTATATTGCAATATAGAATAGCATGTGATATAGTATATTCAGCAAACAAATAAAAGCTTGCATAAATAAGTATTTATAATGAAGGGAGCGATTGCATGAACACGCAGATGAAGAAGGGTATTTTGGAGCTGTGCGTGCTTTCAATGCTTGGTAAGGAGGACAGGTACGGCTATGAGCTGACAGAGGAGTTGTCGGAGGAGATGTCAATAGCACCGGGTACATTGTACCTCATTCTTAAGAGACTTAAGGATGATGAACGGGTGGAGACATATCTGGTTGAATCGGAATCCGGACCGGCGAGAAAGTATTATCATCTCACACAGAAGGGAATTGACAGTCTGAATGAGCAGAGGAATGACTGGCAGCAGTTTATAAGAGTTGTGGAGAAATTCATAGGCGAATAAGAAGCACAGGGAGTATTTTGAATAGAGGGCTGCAAAAGTCAGCGAAAGGAGATAATATGACAAGAGTAGAATATATGGAGAAGCTTGCGAAGGAGCTTAAGGCATACGATGAAGATTTTGCCATGGACATCATGGAGGATTACAGAAGACATTTTGACGAGGCTGCATCCGACGGAAGAAGTGAGGAATCGGTATGTGAGGAATTAGGCAGCGTTGAGGATTTTATTAAGGATATTCCGGAGGAATTTAAGAAATCAGCAGCAGGTACTGAGAGCAACACAGACAACAACACAGACAGCAGCGCAAACAACATCGGCAAAACAGAGGGAACCTACACATACAGCAACGACATGGGCAGTAAGGGAACAGAGAGCCCGGGCGCAGACGACGATGATATGGACAGCAGTGATAACGAACAGACAAAGGATAGCGATTTTACGGATGACTTTGGAAGGATTGCCAGCGAATTTGGCAGATTTGTAAATGCTGCAAGTAAGGTAGCGGGCAAGGCCGCCAAGAAAGCTGTTAAGGGAGCGGATGAGGCTCTTAACAAGCTGGGGGAAGTTATCAATGTCAAGCTTAACGGCAAAGATGACAGCAATGTGGATGTGCATATCAATTTTAGTGATGATGAGGATGATGAAGACGATGATAAGGTTGTGTACGATTACAGCGATTATGTGAATCCACAGGATGACGAGCCGGACAGGACAGCCTATACAGGTTATACGGAAGGTGTGAAGCCTATGGTATATACGGGCATTGACACACTTAAGATGGAGCTTGTGTATCCGGCTATTGAGCTCAGACAAGGCGTTTCACAGGAGCTTACAGTTGTTATGTCGCGTCCTCTCACCCAGAAGGAAAGGTTGTATATGAATACAGTTGTAAGCGTTGATGGTGGAACACTTACCATTAAGCAGGAGAACAAGGCAAATATGCCTTTTAAGGTAATAATTAATGAGCCTCTGATATTTTATGTTACGTTGCCGGACAGCTTTGATAAGATTAATGCATCGACGGTGAGCGGCTCGATTTCAACTGTAGACACACTACGTGTCAGAAAATGCAACTTCTCCACTGTGAGCGGCAGCGTTAAGGTGGAAGCACCGGTTTTTGCCGATAAGATTGAGCTTAGCAGTGTAAGCGGCAGTATTAAAGTGGATGAGAGGCTCAGCGCAGGAACAGTTAAGCTTCATTCTGTCAGCGGAAGTATAAAGGGAATCTTTTTTGGTGAGGGCTTTGAGGCTGATACCGTAAGCGGCTCGGTTAAGCTTGGCATTGCCAGCGCCTGCAAGGGAAAGATTAATACAGTATCAGGCTCCATAAAAGTAAAACTTATGAATGATTTAGGTCTTGATATCAAGAGCTCAGCCATGAGCGGCTCTATGAAGCTGATTACCGACAAGCATGTGGAGTGGAATAAGGGGGAGAAGAACACTGTACATTTCGGTTTTAACAACAGCAGCAGGAGTGCCTTTTTCGGTGATGGAGGAGTTAAGCTTACCACAAGCTCGGTGAGCGGTTCAATCAAGGTCTATGACTTCGATCAGGATGAGTAAAATGATGCTGGGGTATTGACGGCGGCATTCATGCCGACGCAGATAAAGTGGTGCTTTAGGTGATGAACCGGGCACCACTTTTTTGTCG